>JBOFIZ010000143.1:0-8720 GCA_051650425.1 Bacteroidales bacterium | reverse complement strand
TTAGATACCTATGTAAAAAACTTTTAATACGTATGAAAAATCAGTGATATAAGGTGATAATAAAAAAAAGCTGTCCGAAATAAATCGAACAGCTTTCTGCTAGTTGCGGGAACCGGACTCGAACCGATGACCTTTGGGTTATGAGCCCAACGAGCTACCACTGCTCCATCCCGCGATGTTTGTGATACAAAAGTAGGTTATATAAATGTATTAAGCAAATTATTTTAAAGAAAGGGTGTGTGTTTAGTATAAGTTAACATGTTTGGTTTTCAAAGATTATTTTAGGTATTATTTTTTTTAGTGATACTAGTTGGAAGGGTATTTGATATTATGTTATTCATTATTAGTTAAGTATAATAGAACATAGATAGCCGTAATCATGTTAAATATACACTCATTTTTGAAATTGCGAAATTATTAAATTGCTACTTCGCATAAAAGCTATTACCTTTGTAGGAGTTTAGCAAAGCGGACTAAGCTTGGTTCACTTTGCTAAACTGAGAAACTGCTTTGACTTTTTCAAAACGTAAATTCGAAAAAATCAATATTGTTTCTAACAAAGGGGAACGCAATTAAGTGTTCCTTTTATTGCGTTAGGTACAGTTCATTATTTATGATACATATCCATTTTATATCTATTAGTGATCCCACTTTTTGTAATATGGCAATCGAATTGCATAAGCTGGGCTATAAAATAACTTCGTCGTTTGTTTCTCTGGATACAAAAGAGAAAGAAGCGCTCGAAGCTCATGGTCTATTGCCTGAACAAGAGGGGTTTTTTGCGGAGAATATTGTAAAAGGAATTGACTTTGTCGTTCCGGCTCTTCATGTGCAAGAAGACAATGTGGAATTGCATAAAGCAAAAGAACTCAATTTGCAGGTAGTTTCTTTTGCCGAATTTATCTATTGGCTAACAAAGGATAAAGCGCGATTGGTTATTTGTGGTTCGCAAGGCAAAAATACTATTTTAAGTATGATGCTTTATGCGCTGAACAAACATAAGATTAAGGTTGACTATGTAGCGTTGGATCCGATAAAAGGTGTAAAGGGAAATGTGAAGCTGAGTTATGATGCCCGCATGGTTTTGCTTGTTGGTACAGAAGGTCCTGCATCGGCGTTAGAATCCAGACCTGTACATTCGTTATATCGTCCGCATATTGTAGTAATTCCGAATATTCAGTGGGTCGAATCGGTAAATTACCCGACTTATGATTCTTACATGAATGCATTTAAGGGATTGGCAGAGCGTATTGAACGAGAAGGCAAATTTATTTATCATGAAAATGATCATAATTTGTCAACTATTGCAAATACATTGCGAGAGGATATTACGGCAATGCCTTATCAGGAAGACAGTCTTGTGGAAGGAGAAGGAAAAACTTATCTGAAGAATCGCTTTGGACTGTTTTCGATCCATATCAAGGATGAGTATTTTCTGCGTAATTTGAGTGCTGCAAGATTAGCTTGCCGCCAGCTTGGATTACAAGATAAGGATTTTTATGCAGCAATTTCGGAATATAGTTTTCTATAACCGACAGAAAGTTATAATTTTAGAGGCACAAAGAAAAAGGGGCAATGCTTATAATTCTTTGTGCCTTTTCACGTAGTTTATTGTTGTATAAAAAGAGAATATAAAACAATTTGATTTATGATAATTGCAAGCCAAAAGAAAAAAGAAAATATAGCCGAATACTTGCTTTATATGTGGCAGGTGGAGGATTTGATTCGTGCATTTAAATTAGACATGGATCAAATTGATCAGAAATTGATTTCACAATATCAGGTTGATGATGAACAGAAAGCTGTAATTCGTCAGTGGTATTCGGACTTATGTGATATGATGCGTATCGAAGGCGTGGAACAATCGGGACATTTACAGATCAATAAAAATGTAATTATTGAATTGACAGACTTGCATAACCGAATGTTGAATTCAACAAAACAGGCTTTTTATACGGCAGGTTTTTATAAGACCTTACCTTTTATTGTGGAACTTCGAGCTAAGGCAGGAGAACATAAGAAAGGAGAACTTGAGACCTGTTTTGATGCATTGTACGGAACATTGATGCTGAAAATGCAAGGAAAAGAAATTTCAGAACCAACGCAAAAGGCCGTTGCGCAGATATCTTCCTTTCTGATGTTGTTGGCAGACAGATATAATGCTGAAAAATCAGAAGAATTAGAGTTGTAAAATCTCTCTGACCGGATAAATTAAAAGAAAATAAGCATGAAACAAATTCTCGTAACAGGTGCGAATGGTCAGTTGGGTAATGAAATTGCCCGTTTGACTTCGTTATATGCCAATAGCCAATTCCATTTTACGGATGTGAAGGAATTGGATCTTTCGTCGTCGGATTCGGTGAATGATTATTTCGAAAAGCATACGTTTGATGTGATTATTAACTGTGCCGCTTATACGGCTGTAGATAAGGCCGAGGATGATTATGAACTTTGTCGGATCATCAATGCTCAGGCAGTAGGTTATCTGGCAAAAGCAGCACAGAGAACCGGAGCTAAGTTCGTACATGTTTCGACAGATTATGTGTTTGATGGTAAAAATTATAAGCCTTATACCGAAACAGATCCTATTTTGCCGGTGTCGGTATATGGTAAAACAAAGGCAGAAGGAGAAGCCATTGCTTTAGGTTTGTGTGAACAAACACTGGTTATTCGTACTTCGTGGCTGTATTCCGGATTCGGAAATAATTTTGTGAAAACGATGTTGCGTTTAGGTCAGGAAAGAGAGCGGTTGAATGTGGTGGCAGATCAGATTGGAACGCCAACGTATGCAGCCGATCTGGCACAGGCGATACTTCAGATAGTTCATGGGAATTTATTTGTTACAGGTATCTTTCACTTTTCTAATGAAGGTGTTTGTAGCTGGTATGATTTTACGAAAGTAATTCATCGTATGGCCGGTATTACAACATGTGAAGTGATGCCAATTCGTTCGGAGCAATACCCGACCAGGGCGGAAAGACCTTTTTACAGTGTATTGGATAAGACAAAAATTAAAACAACGTATGGATTAATGATTCCTCACTGGGAAGAAAGTCTGGAGCGTTGTATTGAGTGTTTGAAATAAATAGTAACCATAAATAGTGGAGGGAGCCGGACAGACAGATCTGGTTCTTTCTTTCAAAAACGATTATGACTGAATTACAAGAAGAGATCTTAAAAAGAAGAACTTTTGCGATTATTAGTCACCCCGATGCCGGTAAGACTACACTTACGGAGAAACTGCTGCTTTTCGGTGGAGCTATTCATGTCGCAGGAGCTGTTAAGTCTAACAAAATCAAGAAAACGGCTACATCTGACTGGATGGAGATCGAGAAACAGCGTGGTATCTCTGTTGCAACTTCCGTAATGGGATTTAACTACGGTGATTATAAAGTGAATATTCTTGATACACCCGGTCACCAGGATTTTGCTGAAGATACGTATCGAACGTTGACAGCGGTTGACAGTGTTATTATTGCTGTCGATGTTGCGAAAGGGGTAGAAGCACAAACGCGTAAACTGATGGAAGTGTGTCGTATGCGTAATACTCCCGTGATTATCTTCGTAAATAAGCTTGACCGTGAAGGTGTGGATGCTTTTTCTTTATTGGATGAGCTAGAGCAAGAACTTAAGATTTCGGTGCGTCCTTTGAGTTGGCCTATCGGTATGGGGCAACGCTTTAAAGGAGTGTACAATATATATGAAGAGAAATTGGACTTGTACACACCAAGCAAACAGGTGGTTACAGAAAAAATCGAGTTTAGCGATATAAATAGTCCGGAACTAGAAGAGATTATCGGCGACGAGGATGCTTTGCAATTGCGTACGGATCTTGAACTTATCGAAGGCGTATATCCTGAGTTTGATGTTCAGGAATATCTGGATGGTAAACTGGCTCCGGTATTCTTTGGTTCGGCACTTAATAACTTTGGTGTAAAGGAATTGCTGGATTGCTTCGTGCAGATCGCACCAACTCCCCGTCCGATTAAAACGGAAGAACGAATTGTTCGTCCGGAAGAAGAAAGCTTTTCCGGATTTATCTTTAAGATCCATGCAAATATGGATCCTAATCACCGTAGTTGTATTGCGTTCCTGAAAATCTGTTCAGGTAAATTTGAACGGAATGCAGGCTACAAACATGTGCGCAACGGTAAAGTTATGAAGTTTTCGAGTCCAACGGCTTTTATGGCTCAAAAGAAATCGACAGTTGACGAGGCTTATCCGGGTGATATTATTGGTTTGCCAGATACAGGAAACTTTAAAATCGGCGATACGCTTACAGGCGGAGAAGATTTGCATTTCCGTGGTATTCCAAGTTTCTCTCCTGAGATGTTTAAATACATTGAGAATGCAGATCCGATGAAAACCAAACAATTGAATAAGGGTATTGATCAATTGATGGATGAAGGGGTTGCTCAGGTATTTACGAATCAGTTCAACGGTCGTAAAATTATTGGTACAGTAGGTCAGCTTCAGTTTGAGGTAATCCAGTATCGTTTGTTGCACGAGTATGGAGCACAATGTAAGTGGGAACCAATTAATCTTTACAAAGCTTGCTGGATTGAAAGTGAAGATATGGCGGAGTTGGAAAACTTCAAACGTCGTAAATTCCAGTATATGGCTGTAGATAAAGAGGGTCGCGATGTATTTTTAGCTGACTCGGGATATGTCTTGATGATGGCTCAGCAGGATTTTCCGAAAATCAAGTTCCATTTTACATCTGAATTCTAAGATATACTTTAAAGCTCTCTTTTTTCTTTGAACGAAAGAAGGGAGCTTTTTATTAACCACATGATTTAACAGAACACACGATGAACAGAAAACAATTTATTTTATCCCTGATTCTGGGAGGTGCAGCTTTGTCGACACAGGCAACCACCCAACATGCACAGACAGAGTCTACCGAACTTCAAAAACGTTTTAAATCACATATTTCTTATCTGGCAAGTGAAAAACTTGGTGGACGTGTCCCTATGACTGCGGGAGATACAATGACAGTCGAATATATCAAAGAGCAGTTTGCTTCTATTCCCGGTGTTGAGCTTTTAGGAAATGACGGGTTACAGGAATTTGCTTTTGCGGGTTTACGTGAAGTTATTTCTGATAGTACTTTTATGCGTCTGGACGGTAAAAAACTGAAAGCCGGAAAAGATTATCAGGTTTCGCCTTATTTCCAGAGCGGTGCTTTTAGTGGTGAGGTCACTTATGTCGAAGCTGATTCAATTCCGGGTGAGAGCAGAATCATATTAATAGATGCAAAACCTTCGGCAGAGGAATCTTATGAAGATTTCTTGCGCGAAATAGGAAAAAAAGCAGATAAGGTAAAGGCTTCGGGAATCTTATTGGTAAGTGATGATATGAGTTTTTCCGAAACTGATAAGGTGTTGAATCGTCGTCTGGCACTTACGAAAGTAACACCCGAACTTGCTGCCCGATTAAAAAATGGAGCAAAGATTGATTTCAAAACTCGTATAGAGCACGGGGATCATAAGAAAACGAAAAGTAATAATGTCGTAGCACGTATTAAAGCTCCTGAAATGGTTAACACGAAGAATGATGTCGTAGTTATTGGTGCTCATCATGATCATATAGGACAGCAAATAACAAAGAAAGATACGGTTTATTTATATGGTGCTGATGATAATGCTTCGGGAGTTGCGACACTAATTGAAATGGCACACTACTTTGCCGCTCATCGAGATCAATTAAAAAAAGATATCGTATTAGTTGCCTTTGGTGCAGAAGAGCGGGGACTGCAAGGCTCGCGTTATTTTGCAGAAAATCCTTTAGTACCTGCTGAAACGATAAAAGCAATGTTCAATTTTGATATGACAGGACGTTTAACCGCAAAGACTTTGCATATTCGCGGTGTTGGAACATTTGCAGAAGCTTTTCCTGTATTAGCCGCTGCTCCTAATCCGAATTTGTTAAATCTGAATCTGATTATGTCGGGTACTGAGCCGACTGATTATGCATCGTTTTATCGGAAAGGTATTCCTACATTATCTTTCTCATCGGGACGTAGTAAGGATTTTCATTCACATATGGACGTAGAGTCAAAGATTAACTATCCGGGTATGGAGATGTTGTTTGATTATGTGGTTCCGGTTATTTCACGTTATGTCTTTGAACCGGGACGTATGACTTTTATTCAACAATAAGAAGAGCTAAAAAAACGGTAGAATGAAGAATTCATTCTACCGTTTTTTTAGCTGAAAAGATTAGCTTTTCTGCAGAAAAATAAAAAGAATCGGAATAAGTATTCCAATAATCACTTCGATACCACCTCTTCCCCAAAGACCATTTTTCCCTTTATTCATAAAGATTCCGGTCAGTGTTATAAGGATTAATCCGATCGCAACCAGGTCAGCGAATATAGTCCAGCCCTTCGGGTTAAAGTGTAACCAGTTGATCTGACTGAAGAATGGCCTTTTTTTAATCGATTCATATACAGCTGAGCGATCAGACAGATTGATTACCATTGAACTTCCTCCTTTTATAAAAACTTTCACCTCATTGGGTTTAGGAGCATAGAACTTCATTACCGGAGCAGATCGTTTAATATCCTCCAACTCTTTGTTTAATTCAGCTTCGCTGATGTTTCCAGCGCTTCTGGGAAAACTTTCCGAAACTGTAAATTCAACCCGGTCAATTGAATAATCAGGGTTAAATGAATCTTTGTGATTAAGCACTAATCCTGAAATCGCATATACCAGAATGATACCTGTAAGAAAATAAGAGAGATCACGGTGAATAATACGACAGATCTTGCGGAACTTCTTTTCAAAATTACCCATAACTATAGTTTAAATAAATAGGCTGAAAGCAGTATCCTGCCATTCAGCCTATCAAATATGTTTATTGAATTAATTCATTACTTCGTAATTCTGAGCTTCTAAGTGATAGAAAGATAAATAATCTTTACCTTCTTTTTCTTTTCGCTCTTTAATTCTTTGACGGAAATCAGCAATACGTTTTTCTGGAGTATTTGCTTCTGCACTTTCATTGCGTGCTGCTTTTTCAGTAGAGCAACCACCTGCTTCGCCATGTTTTTCCATTTCTTCTTTCAATTCAGACTCCCATTTTTGAAGGTAAGCTTCATCAATCTTATCTTCGATTAAAGTCCCTTTCACTACAACCATATTGTTTACGACCTCTGTAGGAAATTTACCTGAAGCATCGGTTGATTCAACACGAAGAATTTGTTTGTCGTTGTTTCCCATGATAAACATTTTAGCCCCTCCGTGTTTACAACGATGTGTGCAGATACCTTCAACTGCTATCTCTCCACCTGTGTAATCATCCGGGTTTTCCAGAACTTGTGCAACAGGGATCGATGCTGATTTGGTAGCTTCAGTAGCTTGAGGTTGTTTTGCACTATTTGAATTACAAGAAGCAAACGTAAGCAGTGATACAGCTCCCAGAATGAATAAAATCTTTTTCATAATGTCATTTATTTGTTTAGTTGGTAAAATATTTGCGATATAATACATAAGGAATGAAAGCATAAAGTCCGAATAAAACAATCACTAACGATTCTTTTATAGATTTACGGTCGTTTAAGAAAACGAAGGTAGCTATTATCAGATTAAAAATCAATGCTAAAGCTGAAAAATTTTCAATTCTGAATTTTACCTGTTCGTCATTCGGTGTAGTGAATTTTATCTCAAACGGAAAAATGAATTTTGCAATCTGTGTATAGATATTTTCCTGATTACTGATCTGATAAGTATCTGTAACGGAATAGTCTGTTGCTGAGATTGCATAATAGTTATTAGTGTTTCCCTGTGTTGTATGTATGGTCCAGTTGATCGGTTCCCCAACGATAAGCATGCGGTCCTTTTGAATATCAAAAGGAGCTACAGGTAGTTGGACCCAGTCATATCCTGGCTTTTGTAACATATAAACGTTGTCATTCTTATCGAATCCAACCCCGAAGAATGCACGGTTGCGAAACTCTGTAACATTAAACCATTCAATATTCTGATTTTCGGGTTGTGATACTTCACGAATAAACGGACGGTTTCTCATCATTCTAAGGTGGAAGAGTTTACCTTCTGCATCTTTGATGAAATAACCTTCGTCATATTCTTTTTTTGGTGAGGGATTTCCCCAGATATGACTTGCCGGAAACTTAAAACCTTCTTTGATGAACGTATTGGTAAATAATTCCGATTTTTCAGTATCTATACTGTTTGTTTCAGCGACAAGAAACCATACACCGTCTTTATTGATTCGCATAAAATCGTCAGGCATCTTTAAGTCAACCCGACCGGACATCGATTCGAAAAGAGGGTATAAATCGATACGCTCTTTGAAGTATTCGGTAGGGGTGTAACGAAACATAAAGTTATATCTTTGAGCTTCTTTCATTGGTGTAGCTTTGCCGTTAATAGAGTCTGGAAAACGACCTTCTGAAACCAGCTGTCTCAAATAAAAGAAAGGCAGGATAGAATCAAACTGACTTTCAGTGTAATTTTTTGTTCCTGCAATATTCTCTCGGATCATTCCGGTATCTGTACTCTTAAGATGTACGAACTCATTGCTGACACTACTATAAAGTGTGAAATTTGATTTGGGTACTTTTACGAAAACATAATTATAGATTGATGGCAGAAACTGCGCAAACAATCCGATCATTACGGCCCAGAATAAAATATGTAATATACGTTTCATTTGTTCTTCTATTTAGTCTAATTGTGCATTAATCTCTTACTCCG
>JBOFIZ010000142.1:0-5880 GCA_051650425.1 Bacteroidales bacterium | reverse complement strand
ATTCGATTGTCGGTACTCTCGGTATTTACTATTCAAAGTTCAATAAAGGAAAATATGCAGATGGGACATCTCGAATGGCAGCACGTGATCTGACCGATATTATTCAGTCTGAGGTGATCAAAGACGTACGTGCACAGTTTGACCCTGACTTTACACGACGGGCCATGTGGAATAAATCTTACAGTGAAGCTCGTGTGCCCGAAGTACCTACCATGCTTCTTGAACTGCTTTCGCATCAGAATCTGGCAGATATGCGTTATGGTCTTGATCCCCGTTTCCGTTTCACTGTTTCACGGGCTATCTACAAAGGAATGCTTAAGTTTATAGCATCTCGAGAGAATCGCGGTTATGTTGTTCAGCCATTACCGGTAAACAGTTTTTCATGCACCTTTGCCGATCGCAACAAAGTGGAACTTAGCTGGGAACCGACGTATGACCCCACTGAGCCAACGGCTGTACCGGACAGGTATATTATCTATACCCGAATTAATAACGGTAGCTTTAATCAGGGTAAGGTTGTGGAAAGTACAGCTGTACAGATACCTGTAGAGCCGGGTAATCACTACGACTTCAAAATTGCTGCTATAAATGACGGAGGCATAAGTTTTCCGTCTGAAATACTCTCTGCATATCAGGCTCATAACAGTAAAGGTACCGTGTTGATCGTAAATGGATTTAACCGTATATCTGCACCGGGTAGTTTCGCTACGAAAGATTCTACGTTTGGCGGATTTATGTCCGATATCGATTTTGGAGTTCCTGATCATCGAAGTATTGATTACATAGGAAAGCAGTATGAATTTAATAGATCTGAAGTATGGGTTGACGATGACAATCCCGGATTTGGGGCATCACATAATGATTATGCAGGTAAAATTATAGCAGGCAATACGTTTGATTATCCTTCTTTGCATGGTAAATCAATAGCTAAGGCCGGGATGTCTTATGTATCAATTAGTGACGAAGTTTTTATGGATCCGGACTTTAAAGCGGGTTCGTATAAGATTGTTGATTTGATTTTAGGAAAAGAGCGTGAAACAAGGATTGGTAAAGGAAGTATGCCAAATGAATTTCAGGTATTTGCTTTGCCGATGCAGCAGGCAATCAATCGTTACCTCGAAGCTGGTGGCAGACTGATGGTGAGTGGAGCGTATATTGGTACCGATCTTTGGAACGGTTTGACGGACGATTCATCCCGACGTTCTTTTGCCGAGAAACAGCTTAAATATACCTGGCGCACAGATCATGCTTCTGTACAGGGAGAAGTCAAAACGGTGTCTGCACCATATAAATTCGGAAAGCATACCTATTCGTTCTATACAGAACCTAATAAGGATTTCTATATTGCTGAAAGTCCTGATGGTATTGAGCCTGCTTCAAAAGACGCATTTACTTTTATGCGATACGCCGATTCGAATGTGAGTGCGGCAGTTGCGTATCCGGGCAAGACATACCGTTCTGTAGTCCTTGGATTCCCGATAGAAACAATTCGTTCGGCCGATGATCGGGATCAACTTATGATTCAATTGATTAACTTTTTGCTTAACAAATAATATTTAATATCTTTGTTGAAAATTAAAGAGATGCAGCTTTTTTTAATCAAACTGCATCTCTTTTATATTACCACTAACACAATTTGTAACCATACGATACTAACTAAATTAAGAAGATGAAGAAAAATCTTATTCTGGGCGCTTTCCTAAGCCTGTTTTTGGCAAGTTGCTCAACGGATAAATTTGAGAGAGAAATAGCTCTCATACCACAAGTTAAAGAAATATCACCCATAAAAGGGGTTTACGCCATCAAGGCATCTACGCCTGTTGGTTATGCTCAGCCGGACCTTCTTCCCGCTGCTGAACTGGTATCAGAATTAATTAATCTTCCTACGGGATGGAATATTGTTCCTGAAAAGGGAATAGTTAAAGGGATTAATCTGTCTGTAGACTCTTTAATGCCCGAAAAAAACGGATATACCTTATCTATCGATAAAGAGAGTGTTGATATTATAGGTCAGTCTTATCAGGGGGTTGTTTCAGGTATCCAGACTTTGCGTCAGTTGTTACCTCCGGCTATCGAACTGGATAAAGGCTTGATCAGACATACTCAGATAACTCTGCCAATGGTAGATATTAAAGATAATCCTACTTATCAATGGCGCGGAATGATGCTGGATGTGTCTCGCCACTTTTATTCAGTTGAAGAGGTGAAGGAACTTCTAAACTGGATGTCCCTGTATAAAATGAATAAGTTCCATTGGCACTTGACTGATGATCAGGGATGGCGCATCGAGATTAAGCAGTATCCGCTATTGACCGAAAAAGGTGCATGGCGTAAATTCAATACACATGACAAGAGTTGTTTGTATTACGCCAGACATGAAGATAATCCTGATTTCAATATTCCAGCGGAGCATACGAAAGTTGTTGCAGGTGATACACTTTACGGAGGCTATTACACTCAAGAGCAAATTAAAGAAGTTGTTCAATATGCTTCTAAATTGGGAATTGATGTAATACCTGAGATTGATATGCCGGGCCATTTCAGTGCCGCTATTGCAAACTATCCTGAAATTTCCTGTTTTAATCAGGCAGGGTGGGGTAACGTCTTTTCTGCACCGATTTGTCCGGGTAAAGATGAGGTGATGGATTTCTGTAAAAATGTGTACGAAGAAATTCTTCCATTGTTCCCATATGAATATTATCACTTAGGTGCTGATGAAGTTGAGAAAATTAACTGGAAGAAATGTCCGAATTGTCAGAAACGAATCAAAGAAGAGGGACTTAAAAACGAAGAAGAACTACAATCATGGTTTGTACATCAGATGGAAGAGTACCTGAACAGTAAAGGTAAAAAGCTTATCGGATGGGATGAGATTATCGAAGGTGGTCTTTCCGAAACATCTACAGTGATGTGGTGGAGAAGTTGGGTCAAAGATGCCGTTAATGAAGCTGCCGAAAACGGAAATGAGTCAATCCTTACACCGAATGACTATTTCTATTTCGACTATCGTCCGGATGCTTCAACTCTTTCTAAAGTGTATAACTACGATCCGACAAAGGAAGTAGCTGATTCTGCAAAGCAATCCCTGATCAAAGGTGTACAGGCAAATGTGTGGTGCGAATGGATTCCGTCACAAGAACGACTGGCTTACATGATCTTTCCGCGTATGACAGCAACAGCCGAAATCGGTTGGGGTAAAACGCCGAATGCGAATTTGGAAGATTATAAAAAACGCATGTTGCCTCACTATGACCGTTGGGACCTGATGTCAATCAATTACCGTATGCCGGATCTTACTGGATTTCATGCGACCAATGTTTTCACAGATTCAGCAATTGTAGATGTGAAATGCGAATTCCCTCATGCAGTTATTCGTTACACAACGAATGGACGTATTCCTGACGAGAATTCATTAAAATATGAAGGACCGATGACAGTCGATACAACGACATATTTTGTATTCCGTACGTTCAGACCAAACGGATCGAAAGATGAATTTGTTCGTACAACCTATTTGAAACAATCGCCGGCTGAGGCGTCAGGTATATCAAAAGATAAACTGGTAGCAGGTTTGAAACTGAAAGCCTACGAGAAACAATATAAAAACTGCGAAGACTTCACGAAAGACGCAAAACTTCTTTCTGAATCTAATGTAAACGAAGTAGCAATCCCGAAAGGAGCTACAGGACACTTGGGTCTGATGTTTACAGGGTATATCGAAGTTCCTGCAGATGGTATCTATACATTCAAACTATTGTCAGACGACGGAAGCCGTTTCTATATTAACGACCAGCTTGTAATCGATAACGATGGACCGCACGCTCCGAAAGAAGTAATTGGACAGTATGCAATGAAAAAGGGATTACACCCGATTTCACTTTACTACTTCGACGGTAATAACGGTGGATCACTTAATTTTCAGGTAATCTCTCCGGAAGGAAAAGAATTAGAAGAAATTTTCTTCAATTAAAACGTATTGATCCTCTGTGGAATAGCGATCAAAGTCCTGTCCACAGAGGATTTTTTTGTTTCAAACTATTGCAGAATCTGATTTTATGTATATCTTTGCAATGTGTTTGAGAGAACACTAAGTCAAGGAGGGATGGGTGAGTGGCTTAAACCACCAGTTTGCTAAACTGACGAGCTGGAAACGGCTCCGGGGGTTCGAATCCCCCTTCCTCCGCACAAAAAGCGAGATGTCTTTTGATATCTCGCTTTTTTGTTTTTAATATACACAGATTATTTTTTTATTATGGGTTTTGACATAGGTAAATATGTGTCATACCGGTCATAATGCTTGCGAAAGCTGCAGAAAGCTCCCTGGTGTTATTAAGATTCGGATCCTGTTTAATACATAAAAAGAGAGTTCCGTCGGTTGTGGTATTTAAATCCATAAACTTATTAGTTGTAAATATTTTTTCATTGTTTATGCCACACCATGCAGTATGAGAATCCGGATTAATGATTTTACCACAAATGGTTTTGGGTAGAGCAATGAAATGATCAGTTTTTATATCTAACGAAGCATGAGAATTGATATAAATATCTTTTATCAGATGTTCGTATTTAATACGGACAACAGCTTCAGTTATCAGTTCAGTAAATTCTATAAGTATCGAATAGGTTTCATCTTCTTTTAGATTTTCCATTTTGATATTGGTACTTGTAGCAATCCGGATATCACCCTTAATGACTTCAATAGAAATATTATTTAAACTTTCATTGTTTGTCCCATTATTATTGCCAAAGCGAACTTTACAGACTTCGTAGTTTTTCTGATTGTGGTGATGTCCGTATTGTTGGTAATACGTATTTGAAGTGCTGATATAATTGTCTCTCCCGAAAACATGATCATTCATAGTGATATCGCGAACTTCAATCATTGATGTAACTTCATTAGAGGCAGGACTTGCTATAGCTTCTTCTATAGAGAGGTGTCCATCTCCCGATTTTGACGTGATAGTAATTTTATACCAGTTATTCGGATTTAAGCTAACCGGCTTTTGTGACTGAGGATCTTTTATTGTCAGTTTATAAAAACGTGGAGCCTCTGCGGGTATCCCATTCATCAGGGTTGTTGCCTGTATGATTATACTAATCTTATCATCAGAAGCGAAACTATATAGCGGAGTGTTGTTTTCAGAAAGTGTGTAATTGATAGCAGAAGCGCTGCTGACAGGTGAATAGCGAAGTAAATATCCTTTGTCAGGTGCATTACAAAGCATAAGTTTCTGTATAACGAATGATTCGCTAATAGCAACACTGCTGTTTACAGAAATTTTCGCGACATTACGTTTTAGTAAAAGTGCAGATCCCGTTTTTGTTCCATCGTTTGAAATAGCAGAATTTGAGTTGATACCCTGCTCTAAAATGAGTCTGGCAGACATGACAAAAGGCATTTCGTGTATTTTGTCTGATGTAATGATTTGGATGAGCGTTTCGCTTACGATTGTTTCGGTGGTTTCGCCTGGGGTCCAGAATTCAGAACTTTCACTGATTAGCTTGTTTGCGTTAGCGACAACATACAATGAACGTTTATAGGGCGTATGCGGAACAGATACCCGATTATTGATAACTGGAAATATACCCAGGTATTTGTTGTTTTCATCAAATACGATGATGAGTATTTCCCGGATTGTGTTTTCATCCGGAATCTGATAGAAACGTCCGTTCTTATCAGATTCTGGCAATACTAGTGGATTTGCAGTGATACGAACATCCATAAATGAATGACTTATTATAGGTAAGTATACCTGTTCTTTCTGGCAACCTGAAAAAGTGATCAGAAAAAAGAATAGGATATTTATGTATTTATGTCTAACTTTTGTCATAGTTGTTTATTTACTTTTTATGTCGCGAACACAACGAATAGGATAGGCA
>JBOFIZ010000141.1:0-1295 GCA_051650425.1 Bacteroidales bacterium | reverse complement strand
ATACTCAACGAAACATCAAAATGTCGTCTCAATTGTTTTCTGCCCTCGCCCATATTGAGCTTGCTCTTGTTGAGTAATATGCAATTGCTCACCAATTAATGTCCCCGAACACTCAAATGCATCTTGGCTTTGATTCAGTACCGGCGTGAAAAAGAAGAGCTCTGCTATCTCACCAACCGCAATCAATGGCATAGGTATATGAGGGAAAACCGTCTTCACTCCAAGTTGTAAGCGCTTTACCTCTGCACATAATATCTGTTCGCCCTGTTCAATCGCGCGTATCAATACTCGCGTAAAAGTCTGAGTATTGCGTGGATGTAAATGGGCTAAGCCAAAGCTATCAGAAGCGATAAAGACATCAGGCTGCTCCAGCAACCAATTCAAATCCTCTTCACAGCAAAAGTCTCGCTGATATGTCCCTAAGCCGCCCAACTCATGACAGATATGAATTAAAGCCATCAAGCAATCTTCCCCTAGCATATTGGCTATCTGCTTTATCTGCTGGCCGGAGTAGCGTTTATCATCACACTGAATACGAATGGCTTCTAAAGAGGCCGGGGGGTTGTCTTTTAACCATTGGTATACTTCAGCGATACTGTTTTCCTTCCAAAAATCCGTTGTAGGAAACAAAGAGGTGATAGTACTGGATGCAAATGCAAACGGGTAAGTATCCCAACTCAAAGGGAAATCTGCTTGAGCCCGATATGCGCATAGCGTTTTGTAACGTTCAGGAAACCGCCCTCTATGCGTGTTACCACCAAACTTAAGATGGCTTATATGGCATCTAGCCTGAGTACCCACGTGCCATGACATGACTTCACGAATACTTGGTAAAATATCCTCTTTTTGATTGCGCACATGGTAACAACATGTCACTGGTAATCTGGCCAACAGTTGACGCATAAACTGATGTAACCATTTCGCAGGCAAGCTTTTTACTGGGTGATAATTAAGGCTTAAACTGAAACCATAAAAAGGATGTTTTCGATACTCCTCAATACATTGTTCAACCCGATTATCTATGTCATCCTCATCAAGAATTGGATGACTAAATAAGAAGCTATTAATGCCATACAGCATGTAACGCTTCACTGGTTCTATCGTATTAATTTGTTCAAAAAAAGCATCCCAAGAATGTTTCAGCATCTTAGAGTCACCCAAGAATGCGGTATAACGCAGATAATCCTCTGTCGCTACCGTTTCAGAGTAAACGGGGTGAAAACCACACAAACCAGCGACTTGTCGAGTAACGCCTTGCATTAATGCATTTTCTGTAGCAATCGGGCTAATTGCGG
>JBOFIZ010000140.1:0-1045 GCA_051650425.1 Bacteroidales bacterium | reverse complement strand
GCTGTATTTATAAGAGGTAAGCTAGTTCTAAACTCTTTATCAAATCTATAGTAAGCATTTGCTGTTGCAGGTGCTGTTGGTATTGCTGTTATTTCACCTATACCTTTAGCTCCATATGCCAATCCATCTTTATTTTTTTCTATTATTATAGGCTCTATTGGTGGAGCATCTGTTGATTTAAAAAGCCCTAATGTTCCATATTTAGCTTTAGGTACACAATTTTCTAATGGATAAGTTTCTGTAAGTGCGTATCCTAACGACATTACCACTCCACCTTCGATTTGACCTTCAACATTAATTGGATTAACTGCCCTACCAACATCATGTGCAGCTATAACTTTTTCTAACTTTCCATTTTCATCTAATATTACAACTTGAGTAGCATATCCATAAGCAACGTGACTTACTGGATTTTCTTTATCAGATCCCATTCTATCTGTCACACTAGAATATGTTCCTAAAAACTCTTTCCCTTCTAAGTCATTTATTGTTTTCCCAGAATCTAATTCCTTTTTAAGTTGAAGACATGCATTTTTAGTTGCCTCTCCTGTAAATACAGTTTGTCTAGATGCTGTAGTATTTCCTGAATCAGGAGTTAAATGAGTATCAGGCGCTTGGTATATAACATCTTCTGGTTTTAAACCTGTAGTCTGACAAAGCATTTGAATCATAGTCGTTGCTAATCCTTGACCTATACAAGATGCACTTGTTCTTAAATGTATTTTCCCAGCTTTTATAGCTAACTTACATCTACCTATATCAGGTATTCCTACTCCTACTCCTGCATTTTTCATAGCACAAGCTATTCCTGCATAAGGGTATTTATCATACTCTTCCTTAACAGCCTCTAGTGTTTCTACCATAGCTGTTCCTTCATCTGCTATTTGTCCATTTGGCAATACTTGCCCTGGTCTTATAGCATTTCTATATCTTATCTCCCATGGAGATATTCCTACCATTTCCGCTAGTAAATTTAAGTTAGATTCTGTTGCAAAACAACTTTGTGTTACTCCAAATCCTCTAAATGCTCCTCCTGGAGGATTAT
>JBOFIZ010000139.1:0-1240 GCA_051650425.1 Bacteroidales bacterium | reverse complement strand
TCCGTATATTTATATATATCGATTTTGTTACTATAGGGATAAATTCCTGCATAATAAAGCGTATCGGTAGCAGAACGGATAAAAGTAAAGCGGGGAAAGGCCGTCAATTCCTGTAAGCGATCATATACAACTGGCGTATGCCCTTCAAAAAAATCGTCACTTAAATTATTCTGAGCATTCAGCCATTTAGAAACCAGTAAATTTTTGGAAGGATCCATTTCAAGCCATTGATATTCGTCAGAAACACTGGTTCCGAAATAATTGATTACTGATGTATTATTTTCGGCATAAGGATACTCCATAATGCGCTTTTTACAACCTGCGAAAAGCATCATTATGCATACCATGCAACAAAGCAATATTTTACCCATTGTCATTAATTAGATTTATTAATCTGTTATGTTTTATATTTAGACTATTACACACGTATCTATAAACAAAGCTCAAAGTATTAATTTCCGGATTTAATTTCAGATCTAATTTTAACAATCTGAATTATATACTATCAATCAATTTATTGTTTATTGGCTAATAATTTTATATTCAAAAATCACAGAGTATAAAATAAGTCAAAAACACCGGATAAACAAATTACGCTTTAACTATTTAAATTGTTTATTTACTTATTAAGCATTTAACAAATAATAAGTCATATAAGTAATAAAATTTAATTATATATTTCCATGAAAGTAATTCGAAAACAAAAGAACGATAACCAAGCTATTTATTCTTTATTTAAATTAAACCGAAATGATTTTTATTGTCTGTAAAAAACTATATCGTATTTTTGCTGCGAAAAAACTAACAACAAACGATCCCCGGAGATCGCGGAACACAATTACACCTTATAAACCAATCAAACATGAAACAAAAAGCTATTTCGCTATTATCAGCAGGACTGATAAGTGTGAGTATTTCAGCTAAGGAGAAACCCAATATCATATTATTCCTGGTAGATGATATGGGATGGCAGGATTGTTCATTGCCTTTTCACACAGATACAACAATCTTCAACCGCACGTTTGAAACACCAAATATGGAGCAACTGGCGCAAAAAGGGATGAAATTCACCTCAGCCTATGCTTCAGCAATCAGTTCCCCTTCACGTGTGAGTCTGTTAACGGGAACAAATCCGACGAAACACCATGTGACTAACTGGACACTGAAGAAAAATGCGACCAATGACGGATTCAACAAACTACTGGATTTCGAGCAATGGAATGTGAACGGATACTCACCG
>JBOFIZ010000138.1:0-2047 GCA_051650425.1 Bacteroidales bacterium | reverse complement strand
GAGCCAATCCTAATGGTCATAAAGGTATCATTTACTGTTCGAACTTATGTACTGAGATTGCTCAGAATATGTCGGAAATCCAATCCGTTTCTTCTGAAATCAAAACAGAAGATGGAGATACAGTAGTTATTAAGACTGTTAAACCGGGAGATTTTGTCGTATGTAATCTGGCAAGTCTTTCTTTAGGTCATTTACCTTTAGAAGATAAAGACAGAATGCAAGAAAAAATAGCAACCGTTGTTCGTGCATTAGACAATGTAATTGATCTGAACTTCTACCCTGTACCATATGCAAAAATAACAAATCACCGTTATCGAAGCATCGGACTCGGTGTAAGTGGATATCATCATGCTTTAGCGGTCCGCGGAATCAAATGGGAGAGCGAAGAGCATTTGCAATTTATGGATGAAGTTTTTGAACAAATCAACTTTGCAGCTATTAAGGCAAGTTCGGATATTGCTAAAGAAAAAGGCTCGTACAGCTATTTTGAAGGAAGTGACTGGCAAACGGGACGCTATTTCGAAAAAAGAAATTACAATTCAGAATCATGGAATAAACTTGCCCATGATGTTGCAACAAACGGAATGCGAAATGCTTATTTATTGGCTATTGCTCCGACTAGCAGTACAAGTATTATTGCAGGAACGACAGCAGGATTAGATCCTGTCATGAAACGCTTTTTCCTTGAAGAGAAAAAAGGAGCTATGCTTCCGCGTGTTGCCCCTGCCCTTTCGGACAAGACCTATTGGATTTATAAAGGTGCATATCTGTTGGATCAACATTGGAGTATCAAGGCTGCGGGAGTAAGACAACGACACATTGATCAGGCTCAAAGTATGAATCTTTATATTACGAATGATTTTACAATGCGTCAAGTTCTTGACCTTTATCTGGCGGCTTGGGAACAAGGAGTAAAAACTATATATTACGTCAGAGGCAAATCGCTTGAAGTCGAAGAATGCGAAAGTTGTGCATCTTAATTTATTACTTTTTTATTTGAACCAATAACAGACCTATTATATATGACTGATAAGTTATTAAAGAAAAACGCTTTATTTAACCCGGATGGAGATATCGAAATTCATTTAAGAAAAATGATCGGAGGTAATTCAACAAATCTGAATGACTTCAACAATATGCGATATAGCTGGGTTAGCGATTGGTATCGCCAGGCTATGAACAACTTTTGGATTCCTGAGGAAATAAACCTGACTCAAGATGCCAAGGATTATCCGAAACTCGAGCCTGCTGAACGTAAGGCTTATGATAAAATATTAAGTTTTCTGGTATTTCTGGATTCTTTACAAAGCAACAATCTGCCAAGTATAAGTGAATATATCACAGCAAATGAGATAAATCTATGTTTACATATTCAGGCTTTTCAGGAATGTGTGCATAGTCAAAGTTATAGCTATATGCTTGACTCTATCTGTAGTCCTGAGGAAAGAAATGAAATTCTTTATCAATGGAAAACGGATGAGCTTCTTCTTGAAAGAAATACATTCATTGGTGATTGCTATAATGACTTTCAGGAGAATAAAAACGATTTTTCATTAATGAAAACGCTTATAGCAAATTATATTCTTGAGGGAATTTACTTCTATAGCGGATTTATGTTTTTCTATAATCTAAGTCGTAATGGAAAAATGCCTGGGTCTGCACAGGAGATCAGATATATCAATCGTGATGAGAATACTCACTTGTGGTTGTTCCGGAATATAATTTTAGAGCTTAAAAAAGAAGAACCTGAATTATTTACTGCCGATAAAATCGCACTCTATGAGGAGATGATGCGTGAAGGCATTCATCAGGAAATAAAGTGGGGACAATATGTTATCGGTGATCAGATTCAAGGATTGACACAACAAATGATTGCAGATTATATTCACTACTTAGGGAACTTACGCTGGACAAGCTTAGGCTTTGAACCATTATTCCCTGAGAATCTTACTGAGCCTGAAACTATGAATTGGGTTTCTCAATACTCTAATGCAAATATGGTGAAAACCGATTTCTTTGAAGCTAAAAGCACTGCTTATGCAAAAAG
>JBOFIZ010000137.1:0-5283 GCA_051650425.1 Bacteroidales bacterium | reverse complement strand
AGGTTATTATTTCGACTGCAAAGGTATCGGCACATAAAAGAGTTAACAATCCCAATTTTTAGGGATATTTTCCTCTGTCAATCACTAAAAGCAGTTAATCATTTTTAGGTATTAAATCATAATTTCATTAAAACAGAAGCCTATTCAGGATACTATTTCCTACTTCTGTTCTGAATAAACCATCGATTTCAGCTAATCTGTAAATTATATAAAGACGCCGCGAGATATTAATTATTAAAAAAACTATATTTGCAGTACATAACTAACTATCAAATTATCCAAAAAACTAAATCTTATGAAAAAATCACGCAAATATCTGTTCATCAGCTTATTCTTTCTTTTGCTGACAAGCTGCTCTATGACCACATACAGCTGGTACACTTTAAGTGATAAATCCATGCGTGTGAGTACAGGTATGACGAAGGACCTTGTACTGAAAGCTATCGGAGACCCAGATTTAAGAAGTTTCAATAACGATAAGGAGCAATGGGAATACAGACAATTAGCCGGAGCTTATGCGGCCATTGACTGTATGGTCATCTATTTTGAGAATGGAAAGGTTGTGAGTATGGAATCTTTTTCCAAACCAAAATATCCCGATCCATGTCCTCCGGGAGTAGTTATTACACCGGCTCAGATTGAAACTCAAAAAACCGATGCGAAATAGAATAAGTAAAGTTGATTCTTTCCTGAAAGAGTCAACTTCTTTTTTCACTCCATAGTTTCAAAAAACAACTTGTCACCACATAAAAAATACAAAATACTAATAACCAATCAGATAACACCTTTACATGTCCATCTGTTTTTTTGATTGAAAGACATCAGTCTCTCTATATTTGCACCCAAATCAATTCAAACAGATTATTTATATGAAATCAAAAACAATCAAATTTACTGTACTAACATTGTTATCTTCACTCCTGCTTTTATGTGCCTGCTCAAAAGATGAAAGACCAATAGAAGTAAAACCTACCAAAGCGGAACTGGTCAGAATACTGATAACTTCGTTACCTGCAAAAACAACATATACATTAGGAGAATCATTTTCATCAACGGGATTGGTTGTCGAAGGAGTTTATAAGGATAACAGTAAAGAGAGACTTATTATTAAAGATACAGATATCAAAGGATTCTCTTCCGAAAAACCTGCAGATAAACAGACCCTGACAATCGAAATCAATAAACTCACTGCTCCTTTTACAGTAAATATACTACCTGTAAAGGTGGCTGACGGCGTGTTGTCTTACGTAGAACCGGGTGTAACATCACTAATCCTTCCCAATCATGTAAAAACTATTGGTAAGGCAGTTTTCAGAAGTAGTAAAATTACAGAAATCACATTAAACGAAGGACTTGAGACAATTGAAGAACAAGCTTTCGGATGGTCTCTCATTTCTAAAATAAACTTTCCGAAAACTTTGAAAAACATTGAAGCAGCAGCATTTTACGGTTGTGAAAAACTGACAGATCTTGACTTAAGTCAAACTTCGATGACTAAAATTACTCACGAAACATTTGCTTTAAACTCAAATCTGGTAACCGTTAAATTGCCTGCCTCGATTAAAGAAATCGAATATCAGGCTTTCATGGATGCAACATCTTTAAAAGAACTGGCTTTACCTGAAGGGCTTTTAAAAATCGGGAACGAAGCTTTTCGTGAAACCGGACTCGTTAATCTAAAGTTACCTAACACGGTTTGTTATATGGACCAACGTGCCTTTTACCTGTCAGGCGAGTTACAATCTGTTGTTACTTTTGGTAATCCTCCGGCCGCAAACAATGGTGTAGAATTATGCAAAATGGAAATGTCAACTTTTGAACGTTGTCCAAAACTGATGCATTTTGAGATTCCCAAAGGAGTTCAAATTATCGGATGGAATACAATTGCAGGGTCTCCCGAATTACATTCAATAGTTATTCCTGCTACAGTAAAAGAGTTAAGTGGTAATGCCTTCGGCAACGCTGCATTTAAAACTGTTTTAGTCGAAGGAAATATTCCTGCTGCCGCAACATGGCAGTTATTCCCTTATAATATACAGTCAATAAAAGTACCGGCAGGAACAGCTGCTGCTTATAAAGCTGCTGAAGGCTGGAAAAGCTATGCAAATAAGATTATTGAATAATACAATCAGCTATTAACGCAGATATATTTCAGAAACCTCCTTCGGGAGGTTTTTTTATAGCTCTACATTTCTTCAAAAACAAGATTAACCAGCTGAATATCAATATGTATAATCTCATCCTATCCGAGTATTAAAATTATCAATTTGTGTGTTAAAAATAAAGAGCGTAAACTTGCAGCACGAAAGAAAAACAACGTTGTTTTAGTCTAACGGCCAACATTTAATAAACAAATTAAACTTTAACTAAGATGAGAAGTATTACAACTTTTGATTTACAGTACGCACACAGATTCTATGGTTTTCAAGGTGAAGCTCAATACCTTCACGGGCACACAGGTATTCTGACAATTGAAGTAGAAGATAGTGTTAATAATGGTGTTAACATGGTATATCCGTGTAATGAGATTCAGAAAATTGCATGGGAAGTATTGAAAAACTTTGACCATTCATTAATTCTTCGTGAAGACGATCCATTATTACCTGCTATTCTGGATGTATATGAGAAGCAAGGTATCAAGAACGGACATCCGCAAAACACAATGAAAGGAGAAGCTTTCAAAACAGAACTGGCAACAGCATATCCGGATTCACGTCTAGTTGTAACAAAAGAAACAATGACAGTAGAAGGTATGATAAAAATAGTTTATGAGCTTTTGAAAGACAAACTGAATATCGCTAAGATTACATTCTCAAGCGGTGTAAATGCAGCTTCTGCTGATTTTGAAACGAAAAACGAGATTGATCGTTGTCCGTTGTGTGGCATCGCATTAGATGAAGAAGGGTTCTGCCCTAAATGTGGTTACCAAAAATAATCACTTGGTATATAAACAAACAGGCCGGCTGAATATCTCAACCGGCCTGTTTTTATTTTATAAGTACACTTACTTCGCATGTACCTGAAATTGACGAACTAAAGGAGTACCGACAGAAGCTGTTATCTTAGCTTTAATCTTACTGAATTCGTTAGGTAGATCAATCGGATCAATCTTACGCTTTCCTACTGAAGTTCCTGATGCCAGCGGAATCCATTCATTTAATTTCGCATCGTAACCTTCAATTTCGTAAGCTCTTACACGTTGACCGTATTGATATGCCTCTCCTAAATCTGTATAGCCAATAGCAACAGGTTTTTCCAGCTCAAGGATCACCTCATCACCTGAAACCTTTTCTACAACTGCTAAAGGACTACCAAAACGACGTTGAATTTCGTCGCCAAATTCTTCATATCGCTTCATATCATCGGGATGAACCGAACCGTCAGGCATTGGAGCACAATTCAAAATCAAGAAACTGTTACGTCCGACTGATTTAATATAACAATCCATTAATTCTTCAACTGATTTTCTGTTTTCAAGAGCCTGAGGGCGCATATGCCAGCAACCATGATGAAGTTGTGTATCTGCCTGATGCGGAGCCCAGAAATCACCTTCAGGATTATCTGTACCCTGTTTCTGATTACCATCCGCTTCAAATTGGGTAGTACAAGGAATACTCATTTGTTCTTTTGTCGTTACTGACCAGCATGGATCACTTACAGTACCCGTCTCAGTACCCGGCCAGCGAATTGACGGATAAGGGTCGTGACAACCCACTGCTGCGATCACTGCACGAGGAGCCCGTTCTGCTATTTCCTTTCCGATTTTGGCTTTAATAGGCTGATCAATCCAGATTTCTGTAACCAGATCAGAACCTAAACGATCCATAATCTCATGGAATCTGGTTTTAAGCATTTCATTCGATTCTTCACGAGTAGTCACTTTATCGATCTTTGTATAATCCACCGTATTAGGTGTATCTCCTTCGTCTGCAGGATGCGGAGCCCATAAATAGAAGCCTGCATTCAATCCGTTATTGCGACATGCCTGAGCAAACTCTGTAACAACATCGCCCCCGCCACCTTTATATGGAGTATTACCAATATGATATTCGGTAGTTGAAGACGGCCACATACAGAAGCCTCCGCTATGTGCAAGCATAAATACAATTTCTTTCGCACCAAAAGCTTTGGCTGCCTGACACCATTGATTTACATCCAGATTTTCAAACGTAAGATCCTCCATTGGTGTTGATCCATCGTCATATTCTCTTTGCTGATGTGTTGCGGGATCGAGTTGAATAAACATTGCCAGATCCTGTTCTTGCCAGTCATACTGTGTTTGGGTAGGGCGTGCCAGGTTTGCAGCAGCCGGATCATTAATAGCTTTCTCCCAGCTTGCATCTTTTGTACTCACGCACGCAGATAAAGACAGTAATAGAGAAGAGGTAATAAGTAGATTTCTCATTTTTTTGATTTTCTCAGAAACAATTGACTCAAATCAATGAATTTTGTTTACTTCAAGGTTAAAATTAATTAGTTGTATTCGCAAATATAACTAGTCAGAAGCCTATAATCCTAGTAAAATTAAAAAAATAAATATTATCATCACTCCAGACCCATCTCAGTATGTATAACAATCTTCTCTCTCTGAATATATTTTTGAATAATTATTTCTATATTTACCCCCATTAAGTATACGTGTTTTTTATAGTCTAACAAAATCCTAAAAGAATAATAGCAATACAGAAAGTGCTTCTTTCTGTCATTTTTTATATCCACAATTTTATTTCATCTATTATGAATACAGTATTATTACTTCTTACACTATGTTTTATTCTTCGTCTTTTCACTTTGTTTATTTCAATTTCGAATGAAGCCCGTCTCAGAAAAGAAGGTGCTATTGAATTCGGAAAAGTCAATAGCACAGTATTAACTATTTTACATGTATTATTCTATGCCTCATCCGCTTATGAATCCTGGGTCTGTCAGATTACACTTGACACAATTAGTTATATAGGTCTCTGTGTATTTATATTTTCCTATATCATACTTTTATATGTCATATATCAGTTACGTAAAGTATGGACTGTTAAGTTATATATAGCAAAAGAACATGAGATTAATCAATCCTTTTTATTCAGATACGTCAAACACCCTAACTATTTCCTGAATATTATACCGGAGTTAATCGGCATAGGTTTACTTTGCCATGCATGGGTTACTATGATCATTATTTTACCTGTTTATCTGATCAGTCTATTTATACGGATCAATCAGGAAGAAAAAGCGATGAAGCATCTTTTTCTCAATTACTAATACGGCTCTGTGTTTATAAAATCCCCA
>JBOFIZ010000136.1:0-11658 GCA_051650425.1 Bacteroidales bacterium | reverse complement strand
AAAAAATGCCTTAAATGAATTTCGCAAACAACTACACCCAAGTGCTTTAGTTCCAGTCAAAATAAACAAGAATATCATTGCAAATTCTTATGTTGTAAAAACTCTTGCTTTTATATTCGTTTATTTGACTGTTATATCACTGGGCATAGGTATACTATGCTTTTGTGGTTCATCAATGGAAGAATCAATCGGTTCTGTGGTTTCTTGTATTGGTGGTGTTGGTCCGGGATTAGGCCGAACAGGACCTGCCGGCAATTATGATTGTCTTGATCCTATTGCCAAATGGACTTTATCGCTGTTAATGCTCATTGGTCGATTAGAACTTTTCACTGTATTAGTACTTTTTACTCCAAACTTCTGGAGAGACAAATAACCTTTTATATCCTGTCTTATGAGACAAAAACTAAATAAACTATACTTTAAAGACACATCCTTCGCTCAACTTATGCAACGAAGGATTTTCAGCGTATTATTAATTGCCCGCAAATACGATGCATTTATGCTTGAGGATGATGGTCGTATTGAAGAATTAATTTTCTTTGAATATACATCACTCAATCTTAGATATCCTCCGCGTATTACGCAAGTTGTAAGTGAAGAAGAAGCTCTTAATGAGTTATCCTCTATTCGATATGATCTGATTATAGCTATGCCTAGTGTCGAAAGCACCGAAGTTTTCGATACAGCTACACGCATTAAAGCTAAATATCCGAATATTCCAATTGTCGTATTGACCCCTTTTTCGCGAGAAATATCGCTTCGCCTTGCAAATGCAAATCTTGAAGCAATTGATTATATATTCAGTTGGTTAGGTAATGCTGAACTTCTTTTAGCTATCATAAAACTAATTGAAGACAGAATGAACGCCGAGCATGATGCATTAGCTGTTGGCGCTCAGGTAATATTGGTAGTAGAAAACTCTATATATTTCTACTCCTCTATTTTACCAAACCTTTATAAGTTTATTCTTAAACAGTCACAAATCTTTTCGAAGGAGGCACTAAATGAGCATGAAATGATGCTCAGAATGCGTGGCCGTCCTAAAATTGTACTTGCCCGTAATTATGAAGAAGCAATGTATATCTATGAAAAATATAAGAATAATATATTAGGTATTGTATCTGATGTTAGATTTAAACGAGAAGGAAAAACCGATCCGGAAGCAGGAATTAAATTTTGTGCCCATGTCAGGACACAAGATCCTTTTATGCCGATTATCATGCAATCATCTGAAGCTGAAAACAGAGCTAAGGCTATTGCTTTACAGGCAGATTTTCTGGATAAGACTTCGAAAAAATTTCCCGTCGATCTAAAACAAACGATATTATCGACTTTTGGATTCGGTGATTTCTTATTACAAGATCCGAATACAGGTGCTGTATTAATGAGAATAACCAACTTGAAAGAATTTCAGAATAATATTCTCAATTTTCCGGAAGATTCTTTCCGTTATCATGCCTCGCGTAATCATTTCTCGAGGTGGTTATATTCACGGGCAATGTTCCCACTTGCCGAATTCGTAAAAAAACACCGAACTTATCATTACTCTGACTTTCAAGCTGCCAAGCAAGCTATTTTTGATGCGATTGTAGAATATCGACGCATGAAGAATCGGGGTGTTGTAGCTGTTTTCGAAAAAGACAGATACGATCGTTATTCTAATTTTGCGCGAATTGGAGATGGCTCTTTAGGAGGAAAAGGCAGAGGTCTGGCTTTTATCGACTCAATCATAAAAACGCATCCGGAACTGGAAGATTTTAAAGACACTACAGTTACTATCCCAAAAACAGTTGTTCTGTGTACAGATTATTTTGATGACTTTATGGAAAGTAACAATCTGTATTCAACTGCCCTTTCAGATATTACTGACGAAGAAATTTTGGACGTTTTCCTAAAAGCTGAGTTACCCGAATCTTTACGAGAGGACTTTCTTACATTTCTGGCAGCAACAGACTCTCCTATTGCTGTCCGCTCTTCAAGTTTACTCGAAGACTCTCATTATCAACCATTCGCTGGTGTGTATTCAACCTACATGGTACCAAATTTGGATGATAAAGAATTAACTGTACAGATGCTTGAATCTGCAGTTAAGTCTGTTTATGCTTCTGTATTTTATAAAGAAAGTAAGGCTTATATGCTTGCCACTTCGAACTTGATTGATCAGGAAAAAATGGCAATTATACTTCAAGAAGTTGTTGGATCTGCCTATGGGAACAGATACTACCCTACTCTGTCTGGTGTAGCCCGATCTCTCAATTTTTATCCTATAAACGATGAAAAAGCAACTGATGGAATCGCGAATATTGCTTTTGGTCTAGGTAAATATATTGTAGATGGAGGTATTTCATTACGATTTTCACCTAAGCATCCTCACAACATACTTCAATTAAGTGATTTAGATCTGGCTTTAAAAGAAACACAAACTCGCTTTTATGCATTATCTCTTGAATGTATAAACAAACCTTTTGAGGTTGAGGACAGCTTTAATCTGTTAAAACCTCTTATAAGAGACGCTGTTAACGACGGATCTTTAAAAAATGTAGTCTCGACTTTTGATTTTAATGATCAGATCTTACGAGATGGGTTACACGATGGCGGGCGTAAAGTCGTAACATTTGCAAATATACTTCAACATCATGTTTATCCGTTAGCTGAAATTCTGCAGGAAGTTCTTATCGTTGGCGAAGATGAAATGGCTACTCCTGTCGAAATTGAGTTTGCTGTAGACCTAAATAATCCTGATTATCCGGAAGGACTTTTCTATTGGCTACAGATCAGGCCTATTGTTGATAGCAATAAAGAAACAGAAGAAGTTAAAATTCTTCAGTCTCTGGATAATTTTTCGTCAGATGATTCGATCCTCATGTCCAATCATTCTCTGGGACATGGAGTTATCAATGATGTTGCCGATATTATATATGTGAAATCAAACGGGTTCAAGGCTTCTAACAATATACGTATAGTTACTGAAATAGATACCTTAAACCGGCAATTCATACAAGAAGGCAAAAATTACATTCTGGTCGGACCAGGTCGATGGGGATCAAGCGACTCAGCTTTAGGTATCCCTGTCAAGTGGTCACAAATATCAGGTGCGCGTATAATTGTAGAATGTGGTTTAGAAAATTATCGGATTGAACCTAGCCAGGGAACCCACTTCTTCCAGAACTTAACATCATTTGGTGTCGGATACTTCACGATCAATCCATATCAGAACGATGGCTATTTTGCAGAAGAATATTTAGATTCGCTCCCGGCTACTTTTGAAAGTGATTTCATAAGACATGTCAGATTGAGCAACCCGACACATATTATTTTAAATGGCAAAAAAGGACTGGGTGTTGTATTAAAAAACAAATCAATTGAAAAATAAGAACGGTGACGTAGAAGTATATCTTAATATTCAAATTTTGACATTTCAATATAGATATTATCTTTGTGATATATTTTCTATTTATAAATCCCTATAATAAAATGATCGAAAACCTATTGAAGCAAAGGATACTCATATTGGATGGTGCTATGGGCACAATGATCCAGAAGTATCAACTTACAGAAGAAGATTATCGTGGTGAACGCTTTAGCTCGGTTTCGACGATGATGAAGGGAAATAATGATATACTGTGTCTTACACAACCTTCTATAATCGGTGAAATTCATGCAGCTTATCTGGAAGCTGGTGCCGATATCATTGAAACCAATACGTTTAATGCCACTTCCGTTTCTATGGAAGACTATAATATGCAGGAATACGTACGTGATATTAATCTTGCAGGCGCACGTATTGCCAAGCAACAAGCTGAAATATATACATTACAAAATCCGGAGAAACCACGTTTCGTAGCTGGATCGATCGGACCAACAAATAAGACATGCTCTATGTCACCGGATGTAAATAATCCGGCATTCAGAGCTCTTAGTTTTGATGATCTTACGGATGCATATCGGGATCAGATAGAAGCTCTTTTGGAGGGTGGCGTTGATTTGTTATTAATTGAAACTATTTTTGACACACTCAACGCAAAAGCCGCATTGCTTGCTGCCAAACAAGCAATGCGTATTATCGGAAGAAAAGTTCCTGTTATGCTTTCAGTTACTGTTTCTGATAAAGCCGGACGGACCCTTTCGGGACAAACATTAGCAGCCTTCTTAACTTCTGTTACTCATGGCGATCTACTATCAGTAGGATTGAATTGTTCCTTTGGTGCAAAAGATATGAAGCCATTCCTTGAAGAGCTTTCATCATTAGCTCCACACTTATATATCAGTGCATATCCTAATGCCGGATTACCAAATCGTTTCGGGGAATATGATGAAACACCTGAAATGATGGCGGAGCAATTACGTGATTTTGTCGATCATCGGATTGTCAATATACTTGGTGGATGTTGCGGTACAACACCCCAACACATACTTGCTTATAATCAACTTATAGCCAACAAAAAAGACATACGTACTATACAGCATACCAAAGATCTGCAATTACTCGAGTTATCCGGGCTAGAACGACTTAAAATTACTCCGGCTAATAATTTTGTAAATATCGGCGAAAGATGTAATGTAGCGGGATCTCGTAAGTTTTTACGTTTGATTAAAGAAAGACAATTTGATGAAGCACTCTCAATTGCTCGTAAACAAGTAGAAGACGGTGCGCAGATTATAGATATAAATATGGATGACGCCATGCTCGAAGCTATAGAATCCATGACAGAATTCGTTAATCTGATTGCTTCTGACCCCGACATTTCTAAAGTCCCTATGATGATCGACTCTTCAAAGTGGGAAGTCATAGAGTCGGGATTGAAATGTCTGCAAGGAAAATCCATCGTTAACTCTATCTCGTTAAAAGAGGGAGAACAAGCATTTTTGATGAAAGCTATGAGATGTAAAGATCTTGGAGCTGCAGTTGTTGTAATGGCATTTGATGAAGATGGTCAAGCTGATACATTTGAACGTAAAACAGAAATATGTGAAAGAGCTTATAAGCTATTAACTGAGAAAGCCGGATTCACTCCAACTGATATAATATTTGACCCGAATGTTCTGGCTATAGCTACAGGTATTGAGGAACATCGAAAATATGGATTAGACTTTATCCGTGCGACTGAATGGATAAAGCAAAATCTTCCCGGAGCCAAAGTCAGTGGCGGTCTAAGTAATTTATCATTCTCCTTCAGAGGCAATAATTATATCCGTGAGGCTATACATGCTGTATTCTTGTATCATGCTATTGCCGCTGGTCTTGATATGGCTATCGTTAATCCTGCAGAATCTGTCAGTTACAATGATATACCTAAAGAGGTCCTTGATGCGATTGAAGATGTCTTATTTGATCGTCACGAAGAGGCAACAGAACGTTTAATTGAAGTTGCCGAGGCTGTCAAAGATGCAAAAACAGGTAAGTCTGCCATTATTGTTACAGATGAATGGCGTAATGGATCTATAGAAGAAAGATTAAAATATGCTCTGATAAAAGGCATTGGAGATCACCTCGAATCCGATTTAAAAGAGGCTATTCTTAAATATCCCAAAGCCATTGATATTATCGAACATGTCCTTATGGAAGGGATGAACGAAGTTGGTGTTCGTTTTGGCGAAGGACGTATGTTCTTACCGCAGGTAGTTAAGACGGCGCGTACGATGAAAAAAGCAGTTTCAATACTTGAACCCGTTATACAATCACAAAAAAACGAAGGATCTCAATCAACTGCCGGTAAGATTATTATTGCAACAGTAAAGGGCGATGTGCATGATATCGGTAAAAATATTGTAGGTGTTATCCTGGCTTGTAATAATTTCGAAGTTATTGATCTTGGTGTGATGGTTCCTCACGAAACAATTGTGGAAGCAACATTGAAACACAAGCCTGACTTTGTAGGACTAAGCGGATTGATTACGCCATCATTAGATGAGATGTGTACACTTGCACGTATGTTTGAAGAGAAAGGGATCAATATACCCATCCTTGTAGGAGGAGCGACAACTTCTAAATTACATACGGCTGTCAAGATTGCACCTCTCTATTCTCATGGCGTAATCCATGGAAAAGATGCATCACAAATGCCGGGTATATTATCCAAATGGATGAATATTGAGCAACGTACCGTCTATCTGTGTGAATTAAATGAAGAATACGAAAGATTGCGAAATAAATATTCGGCAGAAAAGAATAGTCTTACACCCGATCAAGCTTTTAACAAAAGACTAAACCTTGAGTGGTCTGAATATAAACCTTGTAAACCTAATGTTGAAGGTGAGCAAATTATTTCTGTTTCGATCAACGAAATATTGCCTTTTATTAATTGGAAAATGTTCTTTTATACATGGAAGTTTTCGGCAAAATTTGCATCAATCCTGCACGTAGATGCAGATAAAAGCAGCCAGGCTAAATGGATACTTTCATTTAAGAATGATGAACAGACAAAGGCTTCTGAGGCATTGCAATTATTTTGGGATGCTCAAGCTATAATAAACGAGCTTCTTGAGAAAAACATATCATTGACAGGGCTGTACCGCATATTCGAAGCTTATTCATCTAAAAATTCTCTGATCTTTAATAAAGACGGTAAGAATATCGAGTGGAAAATGAAACGTCAGACTCAATTGAACCCCAAAGGGCAGACTTTATCTTTGGCTGATTTTGTTTCCCCTCAACAAGACTTTGTCGGTGCTTTTGCTGTAAGTGAAGGAATCGAATTCGAAAATCTGATTAAAGAAGCTCAGGCACATGACGACGATTATAAAGCAATGCTTTTGCAAACTCTTGCCGATCGTCTGGTGGAGGCTACTGCTGAGTGGCTACATATGCGTATCCGGAGAGAATTCTGGGGATATGCATCGGATGAGTCTATTGAAATTGGTGAAGTTATGAAAGGACATTATCAGGGCATACGACCTGCAGTCGGATACCCGTCCATTCCTGAGCAACAAACAATTCATATCCTTGGTGAATTAATTGATTTTTCAAAAATAAATATCCGGATCACTGAAAATGGAGCTATGGCACCTGCCGCATCAGTATCGGGATTATATATTATGCATCCTGAATCAACTTACTTTATCATTTAGTTGATTAAAAAAACCTCCTTTACGAAATGTAAAGGAGGTTTTTTTTATGCGTTTTTGGGTGCGTTGAATACGCGGCCCTTAACTTCTTTATCTAACATATAAATACCTATTCCGCTATCACCAATCATACGGAGATTATCAATAAACTGTTTTGCTGTTTCTTCTTCTTCAACCTGCTCGTCAACAAAGAATTTCAGAAAACTTACAGTCGCATAATCTTTTTCTTTAACCGCCAGATCATACAATTCGTTAATCATTTTAGTCACAGCCTGCTCATGTTGCAGCGTATCTTCAAATGCATTCAATAAATCACTCCATTCCGTTCTCACCTCTTTTATCGGTTGCAGAGTTACTTTTCCGCCTCTTGCCAAAATATATTTTATATATAAATCTGCATGAGCTTGCTCTTCTCGGTACTGAATGTCAAACCAATGTGCAAATCCTGCATATCCTTTGTGTGCAAAATCTGCTGACATTGACAAATACAAATAAGCTGACCATAATTCTGCATTAATCTGATTGTTTAATGCTTGTTCCATTTTCTTTGATAACATAACATCTTGATTTTTAGTTTCACAATATATAATTAATAAACACTTGAAATAAGAAATTGTTATTAATCTTTACAAAATTCAGCTTTCATAGCCTCCAGATTATGCTTCTCACCTGCAATCCACAACAAATCACCCTCATTTAATATTAAGTCCTGAGAGATAGGTATAGCAGTTCCGTCTGCACTTTCAATAGCAATTAGCATACTATTATAGATATCTTTAATCCCAGATTCTTTTAATGATTTATGCCAGAATGAAGAACATGGTTCTACTGTAAATTTGGATAGAATCACATCTACCTGATCTTCTCTATCCAATTCCTCATTTTCTTTCATACTCGATTCCAGAGCCTTACTAAAACTATTTATCTGTTCGTCAGTACCCACTACCGATATTATATCAAATGGAAATAGCTGGTCTCTCGCATTAGGAATATTAATTCGCTCATCTCCGCGAATGATACTGATAATACTTACTCCATATTTTTTTCTGAATTCTGCTTTATAGAGATAGATTCCTGTCAAAAAACAATTCTGAGGCACTTCAAATTGAGCTGTATGTAATTTCGGCGACACCCAGTTAAGAGCTTTTTTGTTATGATTTTCTTTAGCTCGTAAATTAAATGCTATAATCCTTTCCATGTGCAACAGTGTAGAACGTAGAGGCTTGAAAAATAAAATAACCAAACCTAAACAAAGCACAGATGCGGAGATAAATGCAAAACCGTAAGTAAACAGATTAAGCATGACACCAATAAAAATCCCTAATGCTAGTAATATACGGAATAACTGGAGCGCTACAAGTTTACCATGATTAAAACGAGAATCATCCCATAAATGACTAAAAATTTCTTTATTACCGATATTTGTTGCCAAAGCCCATAAAAAAGGTGCTATAGGTATAACTACTAATAATAACTCAGATATATCTAACCAGAACCCACTCAGATATCTTTCTAAAACATGAAACAAATATTTCTTACATAAAACAAATACGCCTATTGTCAATACAGAATAGGTTGCAATCTGCCTGAAATACACTCTTAAATAACTTCTCCATTCATTCTCCGTATTTTGGGTATCTACTCCTGACGAATATCTGCTAATAAACAATAGCCATCTCTCTGGCAAAATTCGTTGTAAAAATGCCAAAACATGGGTGGAACTCTTCATGATAAAAGGAGTCAGAAATATCGTAATTACAGATACGGCGACTACAATCGGATACAACTCTGGCTTAATTACTTGAAGCTGTATCCCGACTGTAGCTAATATAAAGGCAAATTCACCAATCTGAGTTAAGCTGAGTCCTGATTTAATTGCCGTATCAAGCCGTTGCCCGGAAAGTAAAATACCTAAAGAAGAGAACGTGAATTGTCCAACTATCACTATTGCTGATAATAACAGAATTAATCCTCCATAACTTTTCAATATTACCGGATCGACCATCATTCCCACTGATACAAAAAATATTGCTCCGAATAGATCTTTAACGGATGATGTAACTTTTTCGATGGACTCACCTTCAATGGTTTCTGTTAGAATAGAACCCATTATAAACGCACCCAAAGCAGATGAAAATCCAACAATGTTAGCAAACACAACCATAAACAAGCATAACGCTATTGATATTATCAACAATATCTCATTATTCAGATATTTCTTAATCTTTCGAAGTAATGTAGGCACAATATACATTCCTCCGAAAAACCATAAAATCAAGAAGAAAACCAATTTCAACAGAATCTCAAAAATAACTGTTCCTTCAAGACTTTGATGTGTAGCAAAAGTCGATAGCAAAACCATCAGAACAATAGCAAAAAGATCCTCAACAATTAATATTCCAAATACCAGCGTTGTATAATCCCGCTTTAAGACACCCATGTCCTTAAAGGCTTTATAAATTATCGTCGTGGATGACATACACAACATTCCTCCCAAAAACAGAGAGTTTATCAGATTCCATTTTAAATAAAATGTTGCCAGAAAAACGCCAGTGGACATCATTCCCGCAATAATTACAATTGCTGCAATCACTGCGGAACTGCCTACTTTCATTAATTTCTTAAAGCTAAACTCTAAACCTAACGTAAAGAGTAAAAAGATAATGCCGATCTCGGCCCATACCTGAATATCATTGAGATTCGAAAAAAAAGGTAAGAAGCCACTTCCTGCCAGCATCCCTACTGCTATATAGCCTAAAACAACCGGCTGCTTCATTATTCTAAACAATACAGAAGTTATACCTGCCAATATCAAGATAATGGACAGATCATATATCATCGGATTTAAATGTTCCATATAAATTGTGTCTTTTAGTTACATTAACACGAATGTAGACAATTCTGTTTAAAAAAAAGAACAACACCTAACAAAACATACTCTATATTGGTTATCTATTATAAATACTATCAGACATTTATAGGCTATAAATGTCTGATATATTATTTATTATTTGTATTTTCGTAAATTATAAATCGATCATATTATGGGCTTGAATAATTTCGCAGCTATTGATTTCGAAACAGCAAACATGAAAAGATATAGTGTTTGCAGTGTTGGGATCGTAATTGTAAACGAAGGTATTATTACGGACGAAATCTACAAATTGATTAAACCAAGACCGAATTTCTACTCTTCATTCAATACGAAAGTTCACGGACTTTGCTTTGGAGACACTGTTGATGCACCCGAATTTCCGGATGTATGGTCTGAAATCCACGATAAAATATCCGGTTTGCCATTAATTGCACACAACAGCCCTTTTGACGAAAGCTGCTTAAAGGCGGTTCATGAATTATATAATATGAGTTATCCTGATTATATCTTTTATTGTACTTGTAAAGCAGCACGACGGAAATACCCTTTTCTGCCTAATCATCGTCTGAATACAGTCTCGGCACACTGCGGCTATGATCTGAAAAATCATCACCACGCTTTAGCAGATGCTATAGCAGCTGCAAACATTGCACTTAAAGTGTTTTAATATAAAAAAGAACTTCCAATCATTGGTATTATCAATTATAATCACTACATTTGCACCGATTTTCGCAATCTCTGTTAAGACAATAGCGGCTTATTAAATTGCGTAATACTAACATTTTAAATTGCAAGAAAATGGATTTTATTAAAATCGCTGAAGAATCATTTGCTTCAGGTAAACAACATCCTGCTTTCAGAAGTGGTGACACAGTAACTGTATCTTACAGAATTAAAGAGGGTAACAAAGAGCGTATCCAGGACTACCGTGGTGATGTTATCAAAATCGTTGGTCATGGTGACAAAAAACGTTTTACAGTTCGTAAAATGTCTGGTAACGTAGGTGTTGAGCGTATCTTCCCTATCGACTCTCCATTCATCGAAAACATTACAGTTAACAAATACGGTAAAGTTCGTCGTGCTAAATTGTACTACCTACGTGCTCTTACTGGTAAAAAAGCAAGAATTAAAGAAAGAAGACAAAGAATCTAATCTTTTTCTTGGCAAAAAATCAAAGGCTCCAAAAGGAGCCTTTTTTTGTATCCATATATCTAAACCTCAATAGTACATAAGCTCTTAAACAGATCCCAGAGAGCAGATCCCAGCTACCAATACATATATTAATACGACTTCTTGATTCTTTATTTTGACGCCTATAATTAAATTGCGATACAGTCAAATTAATCTGTACCGCAGTCAAATTACTTATTTATCTTCGACAAATAACTTGTGCGATGTACACCGCACAAAATTGCGAAGTAGGTCGCACAAAAGTGCGCTGTACACCGCATTTTTGCGCGACCTACAGTTAACAAATTAATACAACTGTATTACACACTAACTCAAGACTGAAATTAATTAGATATCAGGCTATTAAAACTTACTTTAAGTCAATAAAATTACAGATACGGACTATTTATTTTTTCGATTAGGAAGAGACATCAATAATAGAGGAATACGCTACGGTCTTTATGTTATTTTTTTATAATCAAAACTCATACCAAAAGTGACAAACCATCCTCTAAATATCAAATCGACACTATTTAGGCAAATAAATA
>JBOFIZ010000135.1:0-10006 GCA_051650425.1 Bacteroidales bacterium | reverse complement strand
CCTTGTATAATTGGAGGTTTAGTGTCTTTTACTTGTTCTCCGTACACAAGTAAAGGATTAATGCGGTAACCGGTTTTGTAATCGACTAATTCAAAATGGAGGTGTGGTCCGCCTGATGCTCCGGTGTTACCTGAATAGGCTACCAGATCCCCTTGTTTTACCGGAAAGGTTTGTGGATCGAACTTATAATCAATATCCCAGCTTTCGCATTGATGTTGTGTCTTCTCAATCAGAGCTGTGATTTCTGACGGAAAACGATCTAAATGCATATAGACGGATGTTAATCCATTCGGATGCTTTAAAAATAAAGTATTTCCTCCACCATAAAGAGAAATAGATATACGTGAAATGTATCCGTCGGCAATTGCTTTGACAGGTATTCCGATGCGGCTTTCTGTCCGGAAATCTAACCCTCCGTGAAAATGATTTTTACGAAGTTCTCCAAAATTACCAGAGAGAGAAACCGGTAGATCCATCGGGAGGATATACTGATCTTTATGAAGTGGATTGTCTGTCGATGGAATAAAGTTGATACCCCAAATCGAAAATAAAAAACAGGTTGATTGAAGACCTTTACGTAATTTTCGTAACGTCACGTTTAATATTTGCATTATAATTGCCAGTTAATAGGAGTTATATTGTGTTGTGTCAGATAATCATTAGCTTTACCAAAATGATTATTCCCGAAAAAACCTCTGTAAGCCGAAAGAGGAGACGGATGAGGTGATTTTAACACACAATGTTTCTTCGAATCAATAAATGCGCCTTTCTTCTGAGCGTAAGACCCCCAAAGAATGAAAACGATATTCTCACGTTTTTCTGCTAGTTTATGAATGACTGCATCGGTAAATGTCTCCCATCCCTGATTCTGATGTGACCCTGCTTTATGAGCTTCGACTGTGAGTGTGGCATTTAGAAGTAAAACACCCTGTTTTGCCCAAGCTGTTAAATCTCCGTTTAACGGTATTTGGAAATTACCTTCGTTTTCCAGTTCTTTAAAAATATTACGTAAGGATGGAGGAAAAGTAACACCTTCCTGTACCGAGAAACAAAGTCCGTGAGCCTGATTGGGTTCGTGATAGGGATCCTGTCCCAGAATTACTACTTTCACATCATTGAAGGGCGTTAAATCGAAAGCATTAAAAATATTTGTGCCTTTAGGGTAAATTATTTTTGTGTTGTATTGATCACGAATAAAGCCTGTAAGTTTCTCAAAATAAGGCTTTGAGAACTCATCTTGTAATGTGTCTTTCCAGCTCTGTTCAATTTTTACTTCCATTGTTCGCTTTGTATTTTTCAATTTTTGTATATATTTGCCCTATAAAATTTTAGATGGCCCCATAGTTTAGTTGAATAGAACATCAGATTCCGGTTCTGAAGGTCACAGGTTTGAGTCCTGTTGGGGTCACATTTAAAAAAAGGAGTGCGTTAATCGTACTCCTTTTTTTATTTCTTATAAGAGCATATTTAATTTGTCCGTGAAATAAATAAAAAATAAGGAATTCCCGAAAAGCAGCTCTCTTTTTTTAACGATATATCTCTTCTTTTCTTTCTGATTCAGCTTTATGCTGACTAATAATTCCTAATAATGTGATCAGGTTTGATAAATATTTAAGTTTAATCCAGCTTTTATGTGTTTGTGATATTTTCTTAAAACTAGCTCCCTAAAGTATCAAAATGTAATCATTAGATAGTTGTTGAGTAAATAGATAAGATGATATATCTCAGTATGTATGAGCTAAAAGGTTAAATGAGTAGCATTATGAATGCAAAATGTAAATATGGGCTTTTTTAGTCACGCTAATTATTTTATAAATAGAATGTTCTTTTTTTATAAAAAAATTTTCGTTTCTCATGAAAAGGAATACATTTGCGATGTTTAATTATTGCAACACACAAAACATAAATTTTATATTGCTATGAATTTGACACATATTGAGCATTTAGGTATTGCTGTAAAAAGTTTAGAAACTGCTATTCCGTATTATGAAAAAGTACTAGGTCTGAAATGTTATTCAGTAGAAGAAGTTGTTGATCAAAAAGTGAAAACAGCATTTTTTATGGTCGGGGATACAAAAATCGAACTATTAGAAGCAACAAGCGACGAGAGTCCGATAGCTAAATTTATCGAGAAAAAAGGAGAAGGAGTACATCATATTGCTTTTGCATCAAAAGATCTTGTATCGGATTTGGCAGAATGTGCCGAAAACGGTGTGCAGTTAATTGATAAAGCTCCACGTAAAGGTGCTGAAGGCTTAAATATTGCATTTTTACATCCTAAATCTACCATGGGAGTTCTGACAGAACTTTGCGAAGATCCTAATAAATAATATTTTTTAATACCTCATAAATCTAATAGAAATGAGTCATCAACTTGAGAAAGTAAAAGAGCTAATTCAGCTAAGAGAAAAAGCTCGCTTGGGTGGGGGCGAAAAGAGAATCGAATCCCAACACAAAAAAGGAAAATACACTGCACGTGAAAGAATTGCGATGCTTCTGGATGAAGGCAGTTTCGAAGAATTCGATATGTTCGTAACTCACCGTTGTGTAAATTTTGGAATTGAGAAAGAAAGCTATTTAGGTGACGGTATCGTGACAGGTTATGGAACGATTGACGGTCGCTTAGTATATGTTTATGCTCAGGATTTTACTGTTTTCGGTGGTTCTTTATCTGAAGCTTTGGCCATGAAAATCTGCAAAGTTATGGATCAGGCCATGAAAATGGGTGCACCGGTAATTGGAATTAACGATTCAGGAGGAGCTCGTATTCAGGAAGGTGTAAATGCACTTGCCGGATATGCAGAGATTTTCCAACGTAACATTTTAGCTTCCGGTGTAGTTCCTCAGATATCAGGTATCTTCGGACCATGTGCCGGCGGTGCTGTTTATTCTCCCGCTCTGACAGATTTTAATATCATGACTAAAGGAACCAGCTATATGTTCCTTACAGGTCCGAAAGTTGTTAAAACAGTAACGGGTGAAGATGTAACTCAAGAACAACTTGGCGGTGCAAGTGTGCATGCAACAAAATCCGGGGTGGCGCATTTTGCAGTTGATACCGAAGAAGAAGGCCTTACTCTAATCAGAAAACTAATAGGATTCTTGCCTCAAAATAATTTAGAAGAAGCTCCTATCTTAGAAACAAATGATCCGATTGACAGACTGGAAGACGGGTTGAATGATATTATTCCTGATAGTCCGAATAAACCATACGATATGTATGAAGTAATTGGTGCAATCATTGACAATGGAGAATTCCTGGAAGTACATAAAGATTATGCTCAAAATATTATCGTAGGTTTTGCCCGTTTCAATGGTCAATCAGTAGGTATTGTTGCCAACCAACCAAAAGTAATGGCAGGTGTATTAGATATTAATGCTTCACGCAAGGCAGCACGTTTCGTACGTTTCTGTGATGCTTTCAATATTCCTATTGTCACTTTGGTTGATGTTCCGGGATTCCTTCCGGGAACAGGTCAGGAGTACGGAGGAGTAATCCTTCATGGGGCTAAACTTCTGTATGCTTATGGTGAGGCTACTGTGCCTAAAGTAACCGTTACTCTTCGTAAATCATATGGTGGAGCTTATTGTGTGATGAGTTCGAAACACTTACGTGGTGATATGAATTATGCTTGGCCTACAGCAGAGATCGCAGTTATGGGACCTTCAGGAGCAGTTGAAATTATTTTTGCTAAAGAAGTTGCCGGTGCCGAAAATCCTGCAGAAATGCAAGCAGTAAAAGAGGAAGAATATAGAGAGGCATTTGCTAATCCATTCAATGCAGCTAAGTATGGCTATATTGATGATGTAATCGAGCCAAGAAATACACGATTCCGTATTATCCGTGCTTTGCAACAACTTCAAACGAAGAAATTGGTTAATCCGGCTAAGAAACACGATAACTTACCACTTTAATCCGAAGACGCAATGTTAAATAAAATAAGTAAAAGCTTTAAATTAGCTGCACTTTCATTGCTGTTCACCGGTAGTTTATCTGCTCAACAGGCTATATATCTTCGTCTGAATGAAGTTATGCCTAATAACGTAGATAATTATCAGGACGATTATGGTAAGCAAAGTGCCTGGATTGAGATTTACAACAATTCTCCTGCTACAGTCGACTTGGGAGGTTGTTTTTTGACAACGGATATGAATAATCCGACGATGTATCCTATTCCGAAAGGTGATATCCTGACAAAAGTAAAAGCTCGTCAGCATATTATTTTCTGGGCAGATAATAATCCGTCGCATGGTACATTCCACCTGAATTTTGAGCTGGACTCAGTTAAACCTAATTTTCTGGCCATTTTCGATTCAAATGGAAAAACACTCATCGATAGTATTACTATCCCTCCATTAGGAGCTGATCAGTCTTTTGCTCGTATTTTGGATGGAACAGGAGCTTGGGCTCAGTCTGAAAAAGTAACTCCAAGTACAAACAATAAAATTCTGACCGGACAAGAGGCTGTTTTGAAATTCAAAGAAAATGATCCTACTGGTGTAGGTATGGCTATTACAGCCATGATGGTTGTGTTCTTTGCATTAATTGTCCTTTATGTTGTATTTAAAAATATTGGGAATATAGCGATGAGTATCAGTAAACGTAATGCACTGAAAGCTCAAAAAGGAACCATTGTCGAGAAACCTACCGATTTAGGTACCGAATCCGGCGAAGTGTTTGCTGCTATTGCCATGGCGCTTCATGAATATAATAATGAAGCACATGATTTGGAAAATACAGTGCTGACAATTAATCGGGTAACACGTAATTATTCTCCATGGAACTCAAAAATCTATGGGTTGAAGGAATTGCCGAAGAAACATTAACAGCTTAAATTAGTAATACACAATGAAAGAATTTAAATTTATTATAAACGGGAACGAATACAAAGTAGCCATTGATAACGTAGAGGATAATATAGCTCAGGTTGAGGTAAATGGAACTCCTTATACAGTTGAAATGGAAAAGGTGGCTAAAAAGCTAAAACCGGTTTCTCGTCCGGCTGCAGCACCTAAAACAACAGCTGGCGAACCGGTTGTAACTCGTCAGTCAGCAGCATCATCTCCGGGAGCTGTTAAATCTCCTCTGCCAGGAGTAATTCTCGATGTTACAGTAAAAGTTGGAGATACGGTGAAAGTAGGTCAAAAAATAGCCGTGCTGGAAGCCATGAAAATGGAAAATAATATCAATGCCGATAAAGCGGGTGTTGTGAAAGAAGTAAAAGTAAACAAAGGTGATTCTGTTCTGGAAGGTGCAGATATCGTCGTAATCGGTTAAGTTTATGAATGGAAGTTTCTTTTCATTCCTGGGTGAGAACTTAACAGAGTTTCTTACTTTCACAGGATTTGCCAATGTAACATTTGGGCATATATTTATGATTGTTATAGGGCTATTGTTTATATTCCTTGCAATCACCAAAGAGTGGGAGCCTATGCTTCTGATTCCAATCGGATTTGGTATTTTGATCGGTAATATACCTTTTAAAGATGCTGGATTGCAAATTGGTATTTATGAAGAAGGTTCGGTATTAAATATCTTGTATCAGGGAGTTCAGCAAGGATGGTATCCGCCATTAATTTTCTTAGGTATCGGAGCAATGACCGACTTCTCGGCATTGATATCCAATCCGAAACTGATGTTAGTCGGTGCAGCTGCGCAGTTTGGTATCTTCGGAGCTTATATTATCGCATTAGCAATGGGGTTTGAGCCAAATCAAGCCGGAGCAATAGGTATTATTGGTGGTGCAGATGGTCCTACAGCGATCTTTTTATCCTCTAAACTAGCACCGAATCTGATGGGTGCAATTGCCATATCAGCCTATTCATATATGGCTTTGGTGCCGGTGATTCAACCTCCGATTATGAAACTGTTAACAACGAAAAAAGAACGATTGATCAGAATGAAGCCTCCACGTGCTGTTTCACAAACTGAGAAAATCATATTCCCGATTGCCGGATTATTATTGACTACATTCTTAGTTCCATCCGGTCTTCCGTTATTAGGGATGCTGTTTTTCGGAAATCTAATTAAAGAAAGTGGGGTAACCCGTCGTCTGGCTGAAACAGCTCGCGGTCCGCTTATTGATGTAATCACGATATTGTTGGGTGTAACTGTAGGGGCTTCAACACAAGCAACTCAGTTCTTGAAATGGGAGTCAATTCTGATTTTCGTGTTAGGAGCTCTTTCTTTTGTTATTGCTACTTCAGCCGGCGTTCTTTTTGTGAAATTCTTTAATTTATTCTTGAAAGAAGGAAACAAAATCAATCCGCTTATTGGTAACTCAGGAGTATCTGCAGTACCCGATTCAGCTCGTATTTCGCATCACGTAGGTTTGGAGTATGATCCGACCAATTATTTGTTGATGCACGCAATGGGACCTAACGTTGCCGGAGTTATCGGTTCAGCTGTTGCTGCCGGTATCTTGTTAGGATTCTTAATGTAAAATATGAAAAACATATAATAAGGGTGTCACTCACAGAAAAGGGCTGACACCCTTGTTTTACACTGAAAAAACCGATTTCTAAAAGTTGAAATACTATGATAATCCAGAGTAGAAGAAAACCGGAATGGCTTAAAATCAGAATACCTAAAGGCCATACTTCTTTTCATGTAAGAAGTATTATCCATTCTAACCATTTAAATACAATATGTACAAGCGGACGTTGTCCTAATCAGGCTGAATGCTGGAGTTGCGGAACTGCAACTTTTATGATTGGCGGAAATATTTGTACTAGAAATTGTCGTTTTTGTAATGTAACAACAGGGAAACCTTTGCCTTTAGATTCACAAGAACCACAGAATGTAGCTACATCTATTGCCGAATTGCAATTAAAGCATGCTGTGATCACATCAGTTGACAGAGATGACTTACCAGATTATGGAGTTTCGCATTGGGTGCAGGTTATTAAAGCTGTTCGACAACAATCGCCATCAACGACGATGGAGGTTTTGATTCCCGATTTTCAGGGTGATCTACAATTGATAGATCAGATAATTGAGGCTTCGCCCGATGTTATTTCACATAATCTCGAGACTGTTCGTTCGCTTTCAGATACGATTCGTTGCAAGGCAACTTATGACACATCTCTTGAAGTGATTAAGCATATCGCTCAATCAGGAATTGTATCGAAATCCGGGATTATGTTAGGATTAGGGGAAACACGTGAAGAAATATTACAGACAATGGATGATTTGTTAGCTGTAGGTTGTGAAGTAATGACGATCGGGCAATATTTGCAGCCGGCAGAGAAAAATATAGAGGTCAAGGAATATATTCATCCGGATCAGTTTGAAGAATATCAACAAATAGGTATAGGAAAAGGGTTTCGTCATATAGAAAGTGCACCTTTAGTGCGTTCAAGTTATCATGCAGAAAGGCATGTGAGAAAATAAGAATATCAGAAAATTATGAGAAGAACAGAATTTATAGATTTAGGAATAGCTTCGTATCATAAAGTTTGGAAATATCAAGAAGAGCTATTAGCAGAGATTCAAGAGAAAAAAAAGAAAGGAGAAACATTTAAAAACTATTTGCTTTTTGTTGAGCATCCACCTGTTTTTACACTAGGAAGAAATGCGAATGAATCTAATTTGTTGATAAGCAGGTCGCAATTAGCAGAGGATAAAATTGAAGTTTTTAAGATTAACCGGGGAGGGGATATTACTTTTCATGGCCCCGGACAATTAGTCGTTTATCCGATTATTGATATGCAATCTTTTCAGATGGGAGTGAAAGATTATGTTACAGCATTGGAACAGGTCGTTATAGATACTTTGAAGCAATATGGAATATCAGGGGAGCGTCTACCTAAAGCAACAGGCGTTTGGGTTGAACCAGAATCGAAGGATGCTCGAAAAATTTGTGCGATTGGTGTCCGGTGTTCCCAATATGTTACGATGCATGGATTTGCTCTGAACGGGAATACAGATTTAACCTATTTTCGGCGTATAAATCCTTGTGGTTTTATTGATAAAGGAGTTACTTCAATTCAGAAGGAACAAGGAGCAAAACCAATTGATTTGTATTTATTGAAGGATAGGGTTAAAGAAGCTTTTGAGCAGAATTTTGGGGTAGAATGGGTATGATTTTTTTATATCTTTGTAGCTCAAAACGAAAGCTTCAGATTAAATGATAAAAAATAAACTTAGCTTGCTCTGGCTGGACTTAAATGCAAGTTTTGCACATAGTTCACTTGCCTTACCAGCGATTCATGCTCAAACGATTCACACAGATTTAAAAGACTCGGTTGAGTGGGATTTATTGCAAGCAACTCTTCATATGCCTGTTTCGTCAATAGTAAATTCAATTATTGAGAAACAACCGGATATCTTAGCAGCAACGGCATGGCTTTTTACAACCGATATGCTGCGTGCTGTTTTGATACGAGTAAAAGCACTATTGCCGGAATGTAAAATAGTATTAGGTGGTCCTGAGTTTTTAGGATCTAATGAACAATATTTAAGACAAAACCCGTTTGTTTACGGAGTGTTCAGAGGGGAGGGCGAAGAGTCCTTCCCTCTTTGGTTGTCTAAAATTACAGTAACTAAAGACCCGGATCAATCAAAAGATACATTAAAAGATATACCGGGAGCATGCTACATAGATGATTCGGGAATATATATAGACAATGGAACTTCGAAGGTGAAACACTTCGCAGAGCTTATTGCTCCTGAAGAATCTGCCTTTTTTTGTACGGATAAAGCATTCGTTCAGCTCGAAACAACCCGGGGTTGTTTTAATACATGCGCTTTTTGTACAAGTGGGAATGATCGTCCGGTAAGACGTATTCCTTTTGAGGAAATCAAAAATAGATTGTCTTATTATGCAGAAAAAGGGATTTCTCATATCCGGTTGTTAGATAGAACTTTCAATGCAAATAGTCAGTTGGCATTAGATATGCTCGATCTTTTCGAAATGTATGAAGGAAAGCTTTGCTTCCACCTGGAGATTCATCCCGCTTTGTTGGGTGATAAACTCAAAGCACGATTAGCAACTTTACCAAAGGGTATTTTGCATTTAGAGGCAGGAATTCAATCCTTGCGCCAGAATGTTCTGACCTTGTCCAAGCGGTTAGGTTCTTTAGAGGACTCCCTATTTGGTCTGGCCTATCTTTGCTCACTCAGTAATATGGAGGTGCATGCAGATTTAATTGCCGGGCTGCCGGGTTATAAGCTCGAGGAACTTTTTGAAGACGTTATTACACTTGCGCGATTAAGAGCAGGCGAAATTCAGCTTGAATTATTAAAGATTTTACCAGGGACAGAAATGCATGAAAGAGCACAAGAGTTGCATCTGATTTATTCGGAACTTCCTCCTTATGAAGTTTTGGCTTCTGATGGAATGAGTCCCGCAGATTTACAGATGGCAAAGCAACTGTCTCGTATGATTGATATGTATTACAATGCGCCGGCCTGGCAGTTTTTTATGCAACAGATATTTGCCAACCGGTCTGCTTTTATGCATGAGTTTTTAGATTGGCTCATCGAAAAGAAGATGCTCGATAATCCATTGAGTATAGAAAAGAGAGGCTTGTTATTGTTTGAATTTGTGAATCAATATGCTCCATCATGGAATTCTTTGGTTGCCTATTGCTGGATTCGGTGTGGTTTGCCGGTTAAGAAAATCCCATATCGTGTTTTTGTGACATTAACATCAGAACAGGAAGCGGATCTATACAGTAAGCAGGATACCGCTTCCGTAGCTAAGTTATATGCTTTTGGAGATCCGTTAAAAGTTTCTTCCTGTTACGTATTGGCTGTGGATCCAGCTCAGAATAAATTACTGTGGGAAGATAAAATAGAATATTAAAAGGATATTAAATAGTCAATCTGGCGGCTAGTTTCCGAAAATAGTATTATCTTTGTAGCGCTAATACGGGTTATTAGCATAAGTTTAATCAATTAATAAACAAAAAATTACATGGCAACTAAAATCAGATTGCAAAGACACGGACGCAAAGGTTATGCGTTCTACCAAATTGTTGTTGCAGACAGCAGAGCTAAACG
>JBOFIZ010000134.1:0-2322 GCA_051650425.1 Bacteroidales bacterium | reverse complement strand
TAAGAGCGTATTGATCCGTATCGGCCAATTTTTTAATCAATACAGGAACAGCATCATTCACCAGTCCGTCCTGAACAGATTTCCCCATATACTTTTGCGATGCATAGTTTTTCATTGCAAAAGTACTGTCCGTGATAGCTTCAAAGCACCAAAGATTTGTCGGATCCATTACTGGCTCTTCATATTTAAGCTGATCACCGTTCAGCATGATGATTTTGCCTTTGCAATAATCATTGCTCGCTGCGGAAACAACCTGATACCAATACTGTTTTTTTTCTGTACTCGGTTTGAATGGCATTTGTGCAGAAAGCGCAAATGCATTTGCGAGCAGAAGAGATCCACTAAAAAGAATCGAAGTGTGTTTTTTCATATATCTGTTATTATTTATAAAAGTCTTTTATACCGCATAAGAAAAGGATGGAGACAGAGTATCTTCATCCGTATTGTTTATAATGCAATTATCAGAGCACTAAGATAATGCCTTATTCTGAAAATAATGGATAGAATTCCAAACAATTGCTTACAAGCTAAGCGCAGTTTTCTGTTTTTTAGTTTCCGGATTTAAAAAAGAAGTGAGAAAAGTGTGGCTTCCTGATTGGAATAAGTTAATTGCAGGTTGCCATGATGATTCCGCATGATCTGTTTTGAGATACTCAATCCAATACCCGAACCGCCTTCTTTGGTTGTAAAGAAAGGTACGAATATTTGTTCCTGCATCTCTTTCGAGATTGGCTCACCATTATTCTCAATGCTGATTACCCATTGATTACTATTTTTATGAAAGGTGGCCAACAAACGGATACGTCCCGAAGGTTTTGTTTTTACCGCATCCGAAGCATTGCGGAGAAGATTGATAATGGCTTGTACGATTTGTCCCCGATCAGCTAGTAAAGGTACGTTTACATTATCCGCATCAATATAAATTTTTACATGCGGGTCAACTTCTCTAATCATCAATCTACGGCATTGCATCAATAGATCTTCAACATCCACAAGTTCTTTTTTGGCCGGGGGTATGCGGGCAAAACGGCGATAATGTTCTACGAAATTCATCAGATTCCCTGAAGTTGAGTGGATGATGTCTAGCCCTTTATCCAATTCGTATTTATTGATCTCTTTTTCATTCATCAGAAATTCGCTGACGGAACGAATGGGAGCAATGCTATTCATAATTTCATGAGTCAGAACACGGGTCAGACGTATCCATGATTCCAATTCCTTTTCTTCAAGTTCATTACTGATATCATTGAGTGTCAGCATACACAGTTCAGATGTTCCCTTTGAGAAACATGATAACCGAAAAGCCAGCGTGCGTGTTCCTTTTGCAGTGTGCAGCGTAAAAGGTTTGTTGTCGTTGTTTTGCAATTCACGAATGAAAAGATGTAAGTTTGAATCAATTCGTTCAAATTGGGAGATATGCGTAAGTACGTTGCTGGCGAGTAAATCCAGTGCTGCTTGATTGGACTGACGTATAAAGCCGTTGGAGTCAAAGATGATAAAACCTGTTTTGCTTTTATTCAGGATCAGCTCATAATATTTCTCTTGTGTGGCAACTTCCATCTTTGTTTGCAGTAAAATTTCTTTTACCCGATTGAGTGTCTGGTGTGTGAATCGCTCACGTTTACTACCCTGATCTTCGGCAAAACGAAATGAGTAATCATTGTTTTCGACTGCATCCAATAGAAACGTAATTTTATTCAGATACAGATGGAAACAATGAAATATTTTATATCCGGCAAAAAGGATAATACAAATAAAGAGAGAAATCCAGACGATTGAATTTTCTGTAATGGCTCTGCCAAAAAGGATATAAGATACAGCCCCGCAGGAGAGTCCTATCAGGGAAAGATAGATAATCAGACGTGCACGGATAGATCGTATCATAAGTCATAGATTGAATTTCTTCATTTTATTGTAAAGAGTTTGTCTGCTTATACCCAATTGGGCAGCTACAGCAGACAGGTTTCCCTCACAAGTATGAATAGTTGTTTCGATCATTTGTTTTTCCATTTCTTCCAGTGTCGTTACCTGATGAGGTGAAGCCGATGCCTGATTTTGTTGTTGCGGAAAAGAGAATATCGTATCTGCAATTTCGGAACTGTTACTCATAATTACGGCTTTTTCTATCATGTGCTCCAGCTCTCGGATATTTCCCGGCCAGGAATAAGAGCGAAGTTTCACCAGTGCTTCTTTAGAGAGAGACATGGACTGCAACGAATAACGGGCTGTAAATTTATCGATAAATAATTGAGCTAATTCACCAATATCTTCCAGACGCTCGCGAAGTGGCGGAATTTGGAGATGTATCGTATTAATACGGTA
>JBOFIZ010000133.1:0-5840 GCA_051650425.1 Bacteroidales bacterium | reverse complement strand
TTTTGATCGAAAGAAGTGATAATCCGCTCTTTTTCATGCGTATCGACGCTAAAAATAATGATCAATTAAACAAGGTTGAACTTAGCCTTGGTCAGAACACTAACCTTTCTGAAATTAAATCTATTAAATTGTATTATTCGGGAACGGAAGCTGTAGAACGGGGGAAACGCATTCTTTACTATCCGACTGAATATATCAAGCGTGATGTGCCTGGAAAAACTCATAAAGCAGATCCGTCTTACAGCATCGAATTAGGTCAAATCAAAAATCCTAAATCGAGATCAATCGTATTCAATTGCGATAAAAAATTATTCCCTGGAATCAACTATTTCTGGGTTAGTATTGAAATGAAGAAAAAGACTTCTCTTTTGTCAACGCTTACTGTTGATTTGAAAGGGATCGAATTAAATAATAAAAAAGCTCCTGTAATTGAAGCTCCCCTTGTAACAGATGTTCATAGAATGGGTGTTGGGGTTCGCCACGCAGGTGATGATAACGTAATGGCTTATCGTATTCCGGGCTTGGTAACTACAAATAAAGGTTCTTTATTAGCTGTTTATGATATTCGTTATAATACAAGCGTTGACTTACAAGAGCGTGTTGATATCGGACTAAGTCGTAGTACGGATAAAGGTCAGACATGGGAACCTATGCGTACAATTATGACATTCGGTGAAGATGCAGGTTTGCCAAGCGGACAGAATGGTGTAGGTGACCCTGCTATTCTTGTTGATTCTAAAACTGGTACAATCTGGACTATCGCAGCATGGACACATGGGATGGGTAACTATCGTGCATGGTTTAACTCTCAGCAAGGGATGGATAAAAACCACACAGCACAGTTAGTTCTTACTAAAAGTACGGATGATGGAAAAACATGGAGTGCTCCTATTAATATCACAGAGCAAGTAAAAGATCCTTCATGGTATTTCTTGTTACAAGGTCCGGGTATGGGTATCACGATGGAAGACGGAACTTTAGTTTTCCCTATCCAGTACATTGATTCTACACGTGTACCGAATGCAGGTATTATGTACTCTAAAGACCGCGGAGAAACATGGCATATCCACAATCACGCACACACGAATACAACAGAAGCTCAGGTTGCAGAAGTTGAGCCGGGTGTATTGATGTTGAACATGCGTGACAACAGAGGTGGTAGCCGTGCTATTTATACAACAAAAGATTTAGGTAAAACATGGGAGCCTCATAGCTCAAATCGTTCAGCTTTACAAGAATCAGTTTGTATGGCAAGTTTGATTAAAGTTCCTGCAAAAGATAACTCATTGAATAAAGATATTCTTTTATTCTCAAATCCTAACACGACTAAAGGTCGTCACACGATCACTATCAAAGCAAGCTTAGATGGTGGTAAAACATGGAAAAAAGAACATGAAGTAATGTTGGACGAAGGTCACGGTTGGGGATATTCATGCTTGACTATGGTTGATAAAGATACAGTAGGTATCATTTACGAAAGTAGCCAGGCGCATATGCTTTATCAAAACGTTAAATTAGAGGATATTATTAAATAATAATCCTGTCTTTATACTATTAAAAAACCGAATATAGATTGAGTAATGGAAAACAGAACACGAATTAAACAGTGGGTTATTGCAGGTTTTTGCCTGACAGCAGTTTCGTTGAATGCGCAAAAACAATTATTACCTCAGCCGCAACAGATTGTTCCGGGTAAGGGTACATTAAAAGTAAAAGCATTCTCATTGACGGATAAGAGTCCGAATTTGACAACGATGCTTGAAACAGCTGAAATAGCATTGTCCGAATCGGGAAAGAATTTATCACTTCTTTTGGTTGATAATATTTCCGGAGCCGATGCGAATCAATCTGAAGCATATAATCTTTTGATTACTGCTGACGGAGTTCAGCTAAGAGCAACAACCAATCAGGGTTTATTTTGGGGACTGCAAACATTAGCTCAATTACTGAAAGAATATCCAAACGGTAAAATTCCTTGTATGGAAATTACCGATTGGCCTTCTTTCAAGATACGCGGTTTTATGCAGGATGTCGGTCGGAGTTATGTTTCGATGGATGAGCTTAAGCAAGAAATTGCGATGCTCGCGAAATATAAAATCAATGTTTTTCATTGGCATTTGACCGAAAATCAGGCGTGGAGATTAGAAAGTAAGGTTTTCCCGGAACTCGTGTCAGAAAAGAATATGACACGGATGCCGGGAAAATATTACACTTTTGAAGAAGCAAAAGAGCTTCAGGAATTTTGTAAGAAGCATCATGTAATGCTTATTCCCGAAATAGATATGCCGGGGCATAGTGCTGCTTTTGAGCGTGCATTCGGTGTGGATATGCAATCGGAAAAAGGAACAGAAATTCTCAAAAAACTGATTGCCGAAGTTTGTGAGGTTTTAGACGAAGTGCCTTATTTGCATATAGGAACAGATGAAGTAAAATTCACTAATCCCGATTTTTGTGATGAAATGGTAGCATTTATTCGTGAAAGAGGGAAAAAGACAATATCATGGAATCCCGGATGGAAATACAAAGCCGGAGAAGTTGATATGACACAGATGTGGAGCTACAGAGGAAAACCGACCCCTGGAATTCCAGCTATAGATAGCAAATTTCATTATTTGAATCATTTTGATACTTTTGCTGATATCTATGCATTATATACCAGTCGCATCGGGAATGTAAACAATGGTTCTGATCAGATTGCAGGAACGATTCTTGCTTTATGGCATGACCGTTATATGGATAAAGAAGCAAATATGATTATTGAGAATCAGCTTTATCCGAATATGCTTGCAATAGCTGAAAGAGCCTGGCTTGGTGGTGGCTGGCAATATTATGACGAGTTTGGTACGAACATGATTGAAGATACCGAACCGTTCAATGCTTTTAAAGATTTCGAATCTCGTATGCTTTGGCATAAAGATCAGAATTTTGCCAATCTTCCTTTTGCATATGTTAAACAGACAGATGTAAAATGGAATATATCGGATGCTTTTCCGAATGGAGGAGATTTGTCTAAATCTTTTGAGCCTGAAACTGAAATTAAAGATTCGTACATATACGAAGGACAAACATATAAAGCGAATACTGCTATCGGATCAGGTATTTATTTGCGTCATGTATGGGGAAATATGATCCCTACGTTTTATAAAGATCCAAAAGAAAATCATACAGCCTATGCCTGGACGAATGTTTATTCTCCTAAAAAACAAACAGTCGGTTTATGGTTTGAAACACAGAACTACAGTCGCTCCGAAATGGATTTAGCTCCACAACAGGGAAACTGGGATTATAAAAACAGTAAAATATGGATCAATCAAGAGGCTATTAATCCTCCTGTATGGACTGCCACTCATACAACAAAGTCTAATGAAATTCCATTAGGGAATGAAAATATGGTTGGTCGTGATCCGATTCCTGTTACGCTTAAAAAAGGATGGAACACAGTTTTAATTAAATTACCGATAGGTAAATTCTCGGTTCCGGAGGTACGTCTTACTAAATGGATGTTCTCTGCAGCATTTGTTACTTTAGATGGTAAGGATCGTATTGAGAATCTGATCTATTCAACTGAAATAAAATAATACTAATCGGATTATGCAAAATCTTTTTTGCATGATCCGATTTATTCGTATAAAATTAAAAATCTAATTGATATGAGAAAAATTGTATTGTCAGTATGCCTTACTTTGGCATTAGGCACTTTTGCTCAAAGAGATAATTACTCTACCTATTGGCATCAGCGTGCCACTCTTTTTGAAACTCTTCCGATTAATAAGAAAGACATTGTTTTCGTTGGTAACAGTATCACTGATGGAGGTGAGTGGTTTGAATTCTTCAATAATTCCCATGTAAAGAACCGAGGAATTAGTGGAGACAGAACGGTAGGGGTTTTGGATCGTCTGGATGCGATTGTATCGGGTCAACCTAAAAAAATCTTTCTTTTAATTGGTATTAATGACTTGAGTCATGGAACATCTATTGATTCAATTGCAACAAATATCGGGATGATTGTAGATGAAATTCAGTCAAAATCTCCGAAAACGAAAATATATCTTCAAAGCGTATTACCTGTTTCAGATGAAAAGAAAATGTTTTCGGGGCATACTTCTAAAGCCGGATCTATTGTGCCTTTGAATAAACTGATTCAGGAAATTGCTACAAACAAGTCAGTGACTTATATTGATTTGTACTCGAAGTTTATTAACCCTGAAACCGGGAAAATGAATCTGAAATATACGAATGACGGATTACATTTATTAGGTGCCGGATATCAGAATTGGGCTGAAATCGTTAAACCTTATGTAAACGGCAAATGAAAAAGCTATTAACTCTTTGTTTGTTGTTGCTGGTCACAGTAGCTGTGGCTTATGCTCAAAAGAAAGTTGCTTGTGTCGGTAACAGTGTAACATATGGTTATCTGGTACCGGATAGAGAAGTAAATTGCTATCCCTCCAAATTGCAGAAGTTCCTGGGTAAAGATTATCAGGTAGGAAACTTCGGACATAGCGGAGCTACTTTATTGAATAAAGGACATCGTCCATATATGAGTTTGCCCGAATTTAAACAAGCTCTGGCATTTAATCCGGATATTGTAATTATCCATTTAGGATTAAATGATACAGATCCGCGCAACTGGGCTAATTATCGCGAAGAGTTTATTCCTGATTATACAGCTTTGATTGATTCATTCAAAGCTGTAAACCCGAAAGCTGAATTTTTCGTTGCGCGAATGTCTCCGATCTTTCATTGGCATCCACGTTTTCAGTCAGGAACACGAGACTGGTATTGGCAAATACAGAAAGCTATCGAGCAAGTTGCGAAAAATAATGATGCTACATTAATCGATTTTCAGGAACCGCTTTACGATAAGCCTCATTTGATGCCTGATGCTCTTCATCCGGATGCTGAAGGAGCTGAGTTATTAGCTAAATGTGTATATGGTGCTATTACAGGGAACTATGGCGGACTTCAGATGCCGGCTGTATATTCGGATAATATGATTTTGCAGCGTCGTGAGAAGCTTCATCTAAAAGGAAAAGCGAATGCAAATGAAAAAGTTCAGGTGCAGATTGGTAAGCAAAAAAAGTCAACCGTTGCAGGCATAGATGGTAATTGGTCTGTAGAGTTGGATCCGATGGAAGCAGGTGGACCTTATACATTATCTGTTTCTGCACCGTCTAAGAAACTTTCTTTTAGCAATGTTCTGATTGGCGAAGTATGGTTATGTTCCGGTCAGTCAAATATGAGATGGAGAGTTAACCAGGCTGTAGAAAAAGAGGAGTTAACCAAACATGCAGCGACTCATCCGCAGATTCGCATTTTTGATATGCAACCCCGTTGGGAAACTTATGCAGTAGAATGGGATTCCACTGTATTGGATGATTTGAACAATCTGAAATATTTCAAAGAAGATGGTTGGGTTGTCGCTGATTCCAATAGTGTACAAACGACTTCGGCAATAGGTTATGCTTTTGCAAAAGCTTTAAGTGATTCTTTAAATATTCCTGTCGGAATTATTCATAATGCAGTCGGTGGTTCTCCGATCGAAGCATGGATAGATCGAACAACATTAGAGTTTGCATTGCCTCGTATTCTATATAACTGGAAACAAAATGATCATATTCAGGATTGGGTGCGCGGACGTGCAGCTTTGAATATAAAAAAGGCAAAAAATCCGTTGCAACGTCATCCTTATGAACCTGTTTATTTATATGAAGCTGGTATTAAACCTTTGCAGTCTTTCCCGATTCAGGGAGTGCTTTGGTATCAGGGTGAATCAAATGCGAATAATACAGAATTACATGAACAGCTATTTCCACTTCTTGTAGACAGTTGGAGAGGTA
>JBOFIZ010000132.1:0-1894 GCA_051650425.1 Bacteroidales bacterium | reverse complement strand
GCATATACCAATTGATCTTATCTGTATTATTTAAGATCAATTTAGCAATAGCCGTAGCCCAGCTTCCACCACCCAGAATGGCTACTCTTTTTTGCTTTACCATACAAAACTGATTTAATTACGAATTATGATATTCAGCTTTGAAAGCTGAATATCCTTAACCCGCAATTCGTAATTATTTATTTTGCATTCTCAACCCATGATGCAACTGCATCTAAAGTAGGATTCGTCAATTCCAATTTGTATTTTTTATTCAATCCGCAAATTTCCTGATGAAGTTTGTTCGGATTCGAATCCTTCAATTGATCAACAGTTAAAATACCTGCTTTTTGGATAATAGCTACCCACTCTTCAGGTACACCAATTGCTGTGAATTTTGAAACACCATCTTTTAATTGCGTTTTTTCAGGACGCATTTGAGGGAATAACAAAACTTCCTGTATAGTTGTTTGATTTGTCATCAACATTACTAAACGATCCATACCAATACCAATACCGGCTGTAGGTGGCATACCGTACTCCAATGCTCTTAAGAAGTCCTGATCAATAAACATTGCTTCATCGTCTCCTTTTTCAGAAAGGCGTAATTGGTCCTGGAATCTTTCACGTTGATCGATCGGGTCATTTAATTCAGAATATGCATTGGCAATTTCCTTACCATTAACCATTAGCTCAAAACGTTCTGTCAGGTCAGGATTGTTTCTGTGTTTTTTAGTAAGCGGTGACATTTCAACCGGATAATCTGTGATGAATGTAGGTTGGATATAGTTTCCTTCGCACTTTTCACCGAAAATTTCATCGATTAACTTGCCTTTACCCATAGTTTCATCAGCTTCAATACCTAAATCTTTGCAAACTACGCGTAGCTGATCTTCGTTCATACCAGAAATGTCAACACCAGTATGATCTTTGATTGCTTCGATCATAGTAACTCTTTTAAAAGGAGCTTTGAAGCTAATTGTATTATCACCAACCTGAACTTCTGTGGTTCCGTTTACCTCCATACAGATCTTTTCAATCATGTTTTCAGTAAAAGTCATTAACCAGTTATAATCTTTATAAGAAACATAAAGCTCCATAACTGTAAATTCAGGATTGTGTGTACGGTCCATACCTTCATTACGGAAGTTACGGGAAAACTCATAAACACCTTCAAAACCACCTACAATAAGTCGTTTAAGATACAACTCATTAGCAATACGCATATAAAGAGGCATATCTAATGTGTTGTGGTGGGTAATAAATGGACGTGCAGAAGCACCACCCGGAATTGGTTGCAATACAGGTGTGTCTACTTCAACATAGCCAAATGAATTGATATAATTACGCATTGTATTGAATACGCGTGTACGTTTCATGAAGATATCTTTCACATTGTCATTAACAACAAGATCAACATATCTTTGGCGGTAGCGCAATTCAGGATCCGTAAATGCATCATACGTGACACCATCTTTAACCTTAACGATAGGTAGCGGCTTTAAAGATTTAGATAGCAATACCAATTCGCTTGCATGGATAGAGATTTCACCCATTTGAGTGCGGAATACATAACCTTTGATTCCAACAAAATCACCAATGTCCATTAAGCGCTTAAATACAGTATTGTATAGCTCTTTATCTTCGCCCGGACAAATCTCGTCACGTGCTATATATACTTGGATGCGTCCTTCTGAATCTTGTAACTCAAGGAAGGATGCTTTACCCATAATACGGCGGCTCATAATACGACCGGCAACCGATACTTCACGCTTTTCTGAAGCTTCTTCATCAAAGTTAGCTTTGATTTCGTTCGTGTATCCGGTTACTACATATTCAGCTGCAGGATAAGGCTCAATGCCTAATTTTTTTAGCTCTTCTAAACTGTTTCTTCTGACAATTTCCTGTTCGCTTA
>JBOFIZ010000131.1:0-10641 GCA_051650425.1 Bacteroidales bacterium | reverse complement strand
GTCAGCTCTCTCGAAATAGGTACGAAAGTATTCATAAAAGATTTGATTTGTAAGGTTGCTTTGATCTCCTTCGGATCAAAGTCGGACCTGGGGTTAATTACTAATTCTAATTGATAGAACATCGGCGGATCCAGCGTGTCTATAATTATGAACCGTATTTGATTTCTACCAAATACGTACTTTGAGCTCACCAAGTACGTATTTCGTTGTCACCAAATACGTATATAAAATTTACCAAATACGTATTTTAAATAGGCTATTGCAGTCTATTCGAAAGTGTTAACAGCTTAATTCAATACCCTAAATATAGCTATAATTCGGGACTTATACAAGTAATCTTTGCATGGGTACATGAAACCTCCGAATTTAACACAAATCGTACACGAAACCTCTTTATTTGACATTATTTAATAATAGGGTTTTTTGTTATTTTCTTGTTTCAGATATAAAATCAAATTTATTCGAAGATCTTCTTCTGAGTCAGCTGACTAGTTAATTCGAGCCGGATATACAGATAATCCGATCAAAGCGGGGTGAGGATGATTCATGGGAACTCTTTTTGTTTTTATTGGTGAATCATGTGATTGTCTGCCAAATAATCTGTAGTTTTGCTCAGAGAGCAAGTTTTGTTTCTGATTCGGTAAATTCTGTCTGAAATGTCAAATTTTCAATGAATGAAGTTGCTGAATATGGAATGCTCATTAGATTAAAAGCAGCATGAAATTGCTGTCTAAAACATTCTGACCATGATAAATAATTCTACTGAACAATTCATATCCGAATTGAATAAATGTTTTGATCGATCTCAGATTAAGGATTCGGAGTTGTATCGGGAGCTTTACGCACGCGATGCCTCTTACTTTTCTATTCTTCCAAAGTGTGTAGTCCGTCCTGAATCAATCGATCAGGTGATAGAACTGATTTCTATTGTAAACAAATATAATCAGCATCTCACATTTCGTGCGGGAGGCACATCGCTGGCGGGACAAACTGTAGGAGATGGCATTATTTGTGAATTACGAACGGCCTGGAAATCTTATGAGGTGAGAAATCAAGGGAAGCAGATTTGGTTTGAGCCGGGATTGACTTGCAGGCAATTAAATCAGATACTGAGTTCATATCATACAAAGTTAGGTCCTGATCCTGCATCAAGTCGTGCAGCTATGATGGGTGGTGTGCTGGCTAATAACAGTAGTGGTATGCAGGCCGGTATTGAGTTTAATTCTTACAGAATGTTGCGTTCGTTGACGTTTGTGCTGGCTAATGGGAATAAATATGATTCTTCGGTTTTAGCGGACAGAAAACGATTTGAAACAGACGAAGCGGGATTATGTGATACATTGATGCGTATCCGGAATAGAATTATATCCGATCCTGCCATAAAACAAAAGATTGAACGAAAATATCAAATCAAAAACGTAACGGGTTACGGTATGAATTCGTTTATTGATTTTGATAATCCGATGGATATTTTTATTCATTTGCTTATCGGTTCGGAAGGAACGCTGGCTTTTATTGCTTCGGCTGAACAAGAAACCGTTGAGCTGTTGCCTTACTATTCGAGTTCGATGCTTTATTTTTCGGATGTGACCCGTGCCGCTGCTGCTGTTCCGTATCTGGAAGAAACGGGAGCGCTTGCCATTGAGATGATGGATTATGCCTCTCTGCAAAGTATGGTCGGACAGCCTAAATCACTACCTGTATTATCCACTTTGCCAAAGAATTCGACAGCGCTGCTGATAGACTATGGTGCGAAAGATCCGGAAGAGCTGAATGAGAAAATTAATCAGGTATTGCTGCGTACAAAAGGCTTGTCCGGGCTGAATCAGATGGATGAGTTTACAAAAACAATTGCTGAAAGGGAAAAACTGTGGAATATACGGGATGGGATCTTTCCTTGTGTGGCTGGTGCCCGTGCTTTGGGAGATGCGGTTATTCTGGAAGATGTAGCTGCTCCGGTTGATCGTTTGGATCGTTTGGTAGAGGGAGTCAGCGGATTGTTTTCAAAATATAATTATGCGGGATCTATATTCGGACATGCGCGTGACGGTGATATTCATCCTTTGTTGACTTCTGATATGAGAAATAGTGATCGGAAAAAAGCTTTTGCCGGTTTTATGGATGATTTGGTGGATCTGGTTATTTCATTGGATGGATCATTGAAGGGAGAGCATGGTACAGGAAGGGCTGTTGCTCCTTTCGTGGAGAAGGAGTGGGGAGAGGATATTTACCAAATGATGAAAGAGATAAAGGCTGCCGCTGATCCACAGAATCGCTTAAACCCGGGGGTGTTGATAAATCCAGATCCTCAGGTGCATTTGGAAGATATTAAAGAAATGACTGTTTTTGATGGAGGGAAGGCTGATACATGTATTGAATGTGGTTTTTGTGAACATGTCTGTCCTTCGAGAAATGTGACCTTAACTCCTCGTCAGCGAATACAGACGCAGCGTGTACTTAAGTATAGTAAAAACAGATACAGATTTGCACATATCGATAAAATACAGCATGAGTATAAATATGCCGGTGAGGAGACTTGCGCTGCCGACGGAATGTGCCAGACCGTTTGTCCGATGGGTATAAATACAGCTGAATTGACAGATGCGATTCGTGAACAGACTCAGGGAGGTGTGATGCGTTCGCTGTTGCATCTGGGCTCAAATCATTTCGGAGCTGTAGAGAGTCTGATAAAAGGTTCTCTGAAGCTGGCGGTGTCGTTTGATAAGAATATTTCTCCGCAACCACTGATAAAAGGTTTGGCATTGATGCATAAAGTATTTCCTTCAGTACCTCACTGGAGCAGGTATTTCCCAAAGCCGCCTATCGTGAAAGAGTGTACTCCGGAGGCTCCGGATTATGTGTATTTCCCTTCGTGTGTTACGCGTATTTTTGGAAACTCAACTCATGGAAAGGATGATTTGATGACTGTCGTTTGCAGGCTGGCTGCTAAGGCTTCTTTTAAGTTATACTTGCCGGCCGAGGTAAAAGGATTGTGTTGTTCGCAGATATGGGAGCACAAGGGTGACCGAATCGGGCAAGCTCAGGTAGCCAATCGTCTGATAGAGCATTTCTGGCAATGGTCGGATGAAGGTCGGTTGCCTATTGTTTGTGATACAACCTCTTGTACACATACCATGCTTAAGGAGTTGGTGAAAGAAGATAATATAACGATACTTTCGAAGTTGAATCTGAGTCGTTTTAAATCATTGAAAATATTGGATCTTACGGTTTGGATCAATGAGTACTTATTACCTAAGATGGTTATAGGCAGGAGAAAGCAAAAGGTATTACTTCACCCGACTTGTGCTTGTGATATTATGGGGTATACGCCTGTAATGAAGTCAATTGCCGAGGCTTGTGCAGAAGAAGTTGTTATACCTCGGAATTGGGGTTGTTGCGGGGCTTCGGGCGATCGGGGATTTGTTTATCCGGAGCTTGCGGAGTCTGCTTTGCGGGATGAACGGGATGAAATATGCGGCACGCTGTACGATGGTTATTATTCATTAGCCCGAACTTGTGAGATTAATATGGAAGAGCATATGTCTTTTCCTTATGAGTCGATAGCTTATTTAGTAGATGAGGTGACGGAGTAAAATTTTAACATATAGAATATGAACTTCTAAATATTAAAATTCGTTACACAAAAAATAGTATATGTTTAATCTTAATTCTAATTCGTAACAATGGCAATTAAAATTAATAAGGTTGTGTTGGTAGATGAGCAAGATCATATTGTCGGGGAAATGGATAAAATGCAGGCTCATCAAAAGGCACGACTTCACAGAGCGGTTTCTGTGTTTATTCTAAATTCTAAAAATGAGTGGCTTCTTCAAAAAAGAGCAGATGGGAAATATCACTCGGGTGGTTTATGGTCCAATACAAGTTGTACACATCCCAAATTAGGAGAAGAAAACGTAGTTTGTGCAAAAAGAAGACTAAAAGAGGAAATGGGTTTGGAGATTGATCTTCAGTATCTTTTTAATTTTATCTATAAAGCAGAGTTGGATAATGCTTTATGTGAACATGAACTCGACCATGTGTTTATCGGAATCAGCGATGAGTACCCTGAGATAAATGAGGAAGAGGTGAAAGACTGGAAATATTTATCTTATGATCAATTGGTGAAAGAGCTGGATGCAAATCCAGATTCTTATACCGAATGGTTCAAGAAAATGCACAAAAAGGTTTACAGATTGTTAGATGATAAATTAAAAGATTGATATATGGCAGGATAATCTCATTCGTTAGGATAGATTATCCTGTTTTATTTTGCCCTTTTCTTTTAAATCCAAATTAAGGACCCTACTTTTGCAGACAATAAAACGTTGAATAGCGATGATAAAGTTAGTGATATTTGATTTAGATGGTACGCTTCTGAATACGATCGAAGATTTGGCAGTCAGTACTAATTATGCGTTGACTAAGCATGGGTTTCCTGAACATCCGATAAGTGCATATAATTTTTTTGTCGGCAATGGTATCAGAAAGTTAGTGGAAAGAGCTTTACCTGAAAATAAAAGAGATGAATCTACTGTAAAAACAGTCTTAAAGGATTTTGTTTCTTATTACGATAAGCATAGTACAGAGCTGACACGTCCATATGATGGGGTGAAAGATCTGATGGCCCAATTGACTAAAGCGGGTGTTTCGATGGCTGTAGCTTCCAATAAATATCAGGCAGCAACAGAGGAGCTGGTTGAAAGATATTTCGGAGATTTTGATTTTGTAGAAGTTTTAGGTCAGCGGGATGGGATTGCCCCAAAGCCGGATCCGGTGATTGTAGAAGATATTCTGGAAAAAATAAATGTAGAAAAAGAGTCAGTTCTATTTGTAGGAGACTCAGGTGTAGATATGCAAACAGCAATAAATGCGAATGTTTCGTCTGTAGCCGTATCCTGGGGATTTCGTCCGATGTCGGAGTTAAATCAGTTTTCACCGAATTTTACAATTAATTCGCCAAACGAATTATTGTCAATAATTTAAGGTACATAGCAGGTGTAAAAAGAAGGATCACAAATAACTTGTGATCCTTCTTTTTTTTGTTTTATCACGATAGTATAAATTTATATAGTTAAAATTGTATATTAGTATTATGCTATATTTGCAATATGTATTTGTATGATTATTATCATTGAATGATATATGTAATTAAATAGTGAGGTAATAGTTATTTAATTGCATTTTATTGGGGGTAAATATGATGATTTATTACTTCATGTATTGTTTCTAAATACAAATAAAGAATAAATATGAGCTTGTCAAATTGTTCACATATTAAAATATTATATATTTGCCATGCAGAATAAGTATAAAATATAATTATTACATAAATATGCATAAGTTTAAAGGGCTTGTATTTGATTTTTTGAGAGATGGACTTATTAGAAAATGTATATTATCAACATTTTGTTTTTCTTCTATTACAGCGATTAATGCAAATAATACAGAGGTAGTTAAGAGTGACTCGTGTGTCTTGAAAGGGACGCTGGAGAATGGATTGACTTATTATATCAGAAGTAATAATGATCAAACAGGGCAGGTATGTTATTCATTAATATTAAAAGCAGGATCCATAGATGAAGATGACTCGCAATCAGGACTTGCTCATTTTAATGAACATCTGTCCTTTGATGGTACTTCTCATTTTAAAGAAGGATTGCTGGATGGAGCATTTATTCAAAATCTGGATAAAAAGAAGTTTTTTATTAATGCTTTGACGACGCAAACAGAAACAGTTTACTCGTTAATGCTGCCGGATACAAGATCAACTTTATGTGATACTGCCTTGATCTTATTTAAAGACTGGCTTTATGAAGAATTTGATTCAGAAGAAAATATTAAAAAACAGAGCGACATTATAGCTAAAGAATGGCTCGAATTTCAGGATGTCTCGGAACGAAGCAGAACACATTGGTATCCGACCTTTTATAATGATACGAAATGGGCATATCGCAGATCAATCGGCGATATAGATATAATAAAGACAGCAGATAAAAATGAAATCGTGAGATTTCGGAAAGAATGGTATCGCCCGGATTTGGCAGCGATTACTATTGTTGGAAATATTGATGCGGAAAAAGCACTGAGTTCACTTAAAGAAAAGTTCAGCGAAAAGCCAGCCAATAAGATTTACAGAGAGAAACACACAGAAGTAATACCTGATCAGAATGAACGAAAATATGTAATATCAAGTGATAAAGATCAGCAATTCTCTTTTCTTTCGATATATCATCGCGTTAAAAATCCAGATTTGTATTCGCCGGAAGGTGTTAAACGCTCAATCATGTATAGTCTTATAAACATGATGATGAGTGAAAGACTTTTTGATGCTCAGGAGAAGAATAGCTCTGCTGTAAGCTATATGGGAGCTACATTGTTTAATTTTATGAAACCTGATTGGGTCTTTTCTCCTAATGCATCTGTTGTAAACGGTAACATTAAAGAAGCTTTAGAGGTTGTCATTGAGGAACAGGAACGTATTGCCCGGAATGGTTTTTTGCCTTCTGAATTGGAAAAGGCAAAAGCGGGATTAAAGAATAAATATGACTATTCACTTCAATATGGTGACAGTCGTTCTAATATGGACTGGACTAAAGTTTTTGAGAATGAGTTTTTATCAGATATTCCTGCTATGTTACCAAAAGATGAGGCATCAGTTTATTTGCCAATTCTGGAAACTGTGTCAGTTGATGATATGAATGCATTGCATAAGGAATTGTGGACTCCTAAAAATAGTATGCTGCTAATAACAGTGCCACAAAAAGATTCAGTAAATGTACCTGGTAAGGCAAGCCTGGATAGCACTTTTATTGCAATAAAAGAAAAAGAGTTATTGCCTTATAAACCTTTTGATGCTTCCAAGCCCTTATTTGGAGATGTGAAATTTGATAATCAGGGGAAGATAGTAAAAAAAGAATCGCTTTGTAAGGAGTTACCTGTATACAAATACACGTTATCAAATGGTGCTCAGGTAGTCTATTATCAGGACTCAACAAAAACAGGCAATATTGTATTTGAAGCTGTAAGTAAAGGTGGTAAAAGCTTATTGGATCAAAGCTTAATTCCTTATGTGGATTTGGCATGTGAATTATATAATGACGGTCCGGTAGGTGAATATAGTGTAACTCAATATAACAGACTGATAAATCAGGGTGCGACAAGTATGAAACTTACTGTTGCTAACGAAACAGAGTCTTTAAGAGGACATGCATCAACGGCAAAATTTGAGCAACTCTTGCAGAGAATATATATCTTATTTAATCATTTGAACTTATCGGCAGATAAATATCAGGGAATAATGGACGCGAAATCGGACAGATATATATCGTTGAGAAATAGTAATGATATGTTATTCCGTTCATTTATAGATGCCTCATTAACGAATAAAAAGGCTAATGAGTTATCCGGTGAGGGGGTGTCTCTGGATATGATGAGTGCTATCTTGAAAAATCGCTTTGCTTCTATGTCTGATTTTACTTTCTATTTTACAGGAGCAACTCACGAAACAGATTTCGAGAAATTAATAGCTCAATATCTGGGTGGCGGTAAAAAGCAGAAAAGAGAGAAATGGAGTAATGATTTAAGTGTGAAGATTAAAGGTGAGCAAAATTTTAAACTGCACAAAGGCTCCGATCAACGTGCTTCGGTAACCTATATTATCGGATCTCCGTATGAAATGAATATGAACACAATGACTTTACTTCAAGCTGTAAACCCAATTATTTCTAAGCGCTTATTTGGTAAAATACGCGAAGAGTTACATTTGGTGTACGATATTCGTTCGGAGCTGAAACTTAAGTCCACACCATCAGCGCGTGCAGATTTCGAAATTACTTTCCAGTGTGATCCTAAAGATGCTGAACTTATCTGTCATGAAATAAAAAATCTGTTCGATAAGATAGCATTAAACGGGCCGGAAACTATAGAATTGGAAGAAGTAAGAATGATGATGCTGAACAGTAAGAGGCATTTTATGAACGATGACTCTTTCCGTTTGGGATGTATTCGTAGTCACGATCAGAATTTAAATAATGATTATACAGCGCAAATAAATAATATAGCATTTATAGAAAATATGACAGCCAGAGAAGTTGGCGATATGTTGAACAGTCTATTAAATAATAAAGCAGGACTAAATGCTTCATTTATATTAAAATCAGAGAACTAGTAACTATTATTAATCATTTAAATTAAAACAGTGAAAAGTACAATTTTTGGATCAAAGTATCCGGTTACAGCGTTACTGACACTAGTAATGATGGGAAACCCATTTCTCAATGGTGAGGTTTCTGCTAATACACTAGAGGATGCAGTGAATGTTATAACTCAATCAAAAACGAGAACTATCAGAGGTTTAGTAAAAGATGAACAGGGTGAAACGCTTCCGGGTGCTGCTATTATTGTAGTTGGAACGAATCAGGGGGTAGCAACAGATTTAAACGGACAATTTATCTTGAATATTCCGGAAGGGAAAACTACGAAATTGATGGTTTCTTATGTCGGAATGTTATCTAAAGAGATTTCTGTAACGCCTAAAATGAGGGATGTCGTTGTCGTATTAAGTGCAGATCACAAGGCACTTGATGAGGTAGTGATCACAGGTTTTCAGACTATATCAAGAGAGCGTGCTTCAGGTTCGGCTGTTATTTTGTCAAAAGAGAAGCTTTCTCAGATTAAAGCTCCGAATATTACTTCTAATCTGGAGGGTCTGGTTCCCGGTTTATCGACTAAGGGCGGATTGTCTATTCGTGGAACGTCTTCATTTTCTTTGAGTTCTCAGCCATTGATTGTTATTGATGGGATGCCGGTAGAAAATATCTCAAACTATTTTGCCGGAACATCTTCGACAGGTCTTGGGCTTGTAAACCCGGATGATGTTGAGAATATTACTGTTTTGAAGGATGCTGCTGCTACATCTCTTTATGGGGTTCGTGCTGCGAACGGAGTTATCGTGATTACAACGCGTAAAGGAACGACACAGAAACCGACTGTGAATTTCTCGGCGAACTATTATATTACTCCCGATGCAGGTTTGGATTATTTAAACTATGCATCAACGTCAGATATTATCGATTATGAAATTGATTATATGACGAATGATCCTATCTATAAAGCTGATCCGCAAGAGTATTTCTATATGATGAACGATAGTCGCTCTCCCGGATACGTAACTAAGATTAAAGATCTTTACTGTAGTCTGGCATTTGGAGAACTTACTCAGCAAGAAGTAGATGCGCAAGTTGCTAAGCTTCGCGGACGCGATTATCGCCGGGAATATTTAGATCGCTTTGCAAAATCTTCTTTTTCTCAAGATTATAACTTATCGATTTCTCAAGGATCTGATTTCGCCCAAACATATTTTTCAGCCCGTTTTCAGGATAATAAACCAAATAGTATTGATGCGACAAGTAACCGTATTGCGATGAATTTGAATAATACATTCAATTTTACGAAATGGTTTAAGTTCAATACAGGAATATCGATGAATATCGATAACTCAAAAAATAAGAACTTGAGTTATATCGGTTCAACGACCTTTATGCCATATGATCAGATCATAGATGACAACGGTATGCGTTCGCAGCTTTATCCTTTCAATATGTATCGCTCGTTAGAAGTAGGCGAAAATCCTGAATTCCAGCAAATGGGTTATAATGTCTATGATGATATGGAATCTGGGTCATGGTCTAAAAACAGAGATATTTATTTAAAGGTTCTGGCAAATGCAGAGTTTAAACTGTTGAAAGATCTTTCATTGGATGTTCGTTTCCAGTATGAGCATATTAACGGAAAATCAGAGACATATTCTTCATTGCAATCATATGAAATGCGTGAATTGATTAATCGGTTTACTTCAGTTTACAACAACGGATATTATGATGAGGTGACTTATAATATTCCTAAAGGGGGTAAGTTGTCTGAAGGCGATAAGCAGCTGCAGAATATGAATTTTCGTACACAGTTGAATTATTCAACTTTGGTTAATGAGAAACATGCCATTACAGCTTTAGCAGGTTTTGAAATGCGTGAAAATAAAATACGTATGTCTGCTCATGATCGTTATGGGTATGATGATCAGTTATTATCCTACCAATATGTTGACTGGGATTATATGGCTAACACAGGTGTCACAGGTTTGTTTTCGGATCAGACTCAAAGAATAGCTCCTAATATGAATATTGCAGATGCAATGCACCGTTATATTTCAGCTTATTTTAATGCAGGATATACCTATGATACGCGTTATTCAGCTACTGTGAGTGTGCGTATGGATCAGGCTGACTTGTTCGGAACGGATCCGAAATACCGCTATCGTCCGTTATGGTCTGTAGGTGCCAGCTGGAATGTGAATAATGAAGCATTCATGCAGCCGTATTCATGGATTGATATGCTTAAGATACGAGCGACTTATGGTATTACCGGGAATGTAGATCAGAATTCTACGCCTTTCCTTATCGGGTTTACAGCAGTATCGCCTGAGACCGGAGATATTATGACTGAGATTATGACACCTCCGAACAAATTATTGCGTTGGGAAAAAACATCAACGTTTAACTTTGGTATCGATTTCGCAGCATGGAACCGACTGAATGCTTCAATGGATGTGTATAAACGTTATAGCTCGGACCTGCTTGCACCAAA
>JBOFIZ010000130.1:0-4920 GCA_051650425.1 Bacteroidales bacterium | reverse complement strand
ATCCTGTCGGGATCACAAAGAGCTGCATCGTAAGATGTGGCTCTTTTTTTATATATCCTCCAATTATCCGGAATCATTCCCTTAATACCATTTTGATTAAATATTCTTTCATATTAAATCAAAATGATATTTTCCTGACATCAACTTCCAGGACCAGTGGATAAATTAGTTTTTTGTATTCGTATTGCCCTCTAGGGTAATAAATTCATTAAGATGTCAACCAACTTCAGTAAACTACAAACAGCAAACAGATACGGTATCTCTTTTTAGAGATATACTTTATCTTTTCAGAGCTACCAACGGTGTTTATAAGCTGATCCAAAACGTGTTATTTGTAAACGCTAGTTTTATGGTTCGCAAAATACCTGTTTTATATCTGTATTTTTAGATATGAAACAGGTATTTTAATTTTATGTATATTTGGTTGATAGAGTTGACTTGTCACTACTTCTCAGGTATTCGAAACAAATAAATCATCTCTGTCAATCTGTTCTGAGATTAATAGAGATGAGTATATTTTAGAGAGCGGTTAATGTCTAGTCTTGTTTTATCTTATTATCAGGCTTTCTGAAGAGTATATATATAATTGGAGGTAAAATGAGAATTATATATATTCCGAAAAGAATTATTATATAATTTCTTTGATGAGAAATATCCAATTGAGCAGGAGGGAAGAATGAAAGTATAAAACAGCAAAATGCTGAAAATAGTCCTACTAATGTTATTGCCCATGCTTGAATCAGATTTTTACCAGCCTTATAAGGTCTCTCTATTGTTTTGTTCTTATATCGTAATCTGATGAATGATGCATACATTATTATATACATTGTAAGATAAATGGCATTAGTCATTTGAAGAAGCATCTGATAACCTTGTTGAACATGTGATGATATTACATAAATAAGAGATAATGCAGTAACAATTACAGCTTGTGTTAGCAGGATAATGACAGGTGCACCATTTTTATTGTTTTTTTCTATAGCTTTGGGTAGTAATCCCTGGGATGCTATAAAGCTTAAAACAGACGCTGGTCCTGTTATCCAGGCAAGCGTATTAGTTAAAACCCCAAATGCCAGAGCTCCGGCAATAATAGGTAAAAAGAATTTGAATCCAATATAAGATAAGTAATTATTAAGTGCCGTGATAACTGATTGAGTGATGTTTAGCTCATTTGATGGAATGATTATTGCAATTGCTAATGTACCTAATATATAAATTATACCAATTATTAAAGAGGTAAGTAATAAAGCTTTTGGGTAATCTTTAGATGGATTCTTCATCATATGAACATGTACACCATTAACCTCTAGTCCTGAAAAAAACAAGAGGATACTAACAGCCATGACTACTTGATCAATAGTGTCAAATCGGGGAATAATATTAGATATATTTGTTTCCATCTCTATTTTTCCTCCGCTAAACATATAATAAATAGCAAAAGCGATTAAAAGAAAGACGGGAATAAAAATGCCAATCCACACCCCCCAAACAGATATTTTTCCAATATTGCTAAGCTTGTTTTTTAGATTTATAAATGTACAACTCCAAAATACAATTAAAATAAATCCGATAATATAGAATTTATTATTGCTAAGATAACTTGAAATATGTGTGTCTGGGAAAATATAGGAGAACGTAACTGCAGCAAAGGTTAATGAAAGGGGATAAAAAAATACAGATTGAATCCATTGTAGCCATGTTGCAAACATTCCTATACGCGGAGAGAAAGCTTCGCTTGTCCATGTGTAAATTCCGCCTCGTTTTGGAAACATTGCGCCAAATTCAGCTGAAATTAAAGCAACAGGAATTAAAAATATAAGGATAGCTATCAGATATAAAGATATGGATTTTAATCCATAAAAAGCCTCAGACGGAAAGCCATAAATATTGATAACGGTTGCAATGTTTAAAGCCACTATGGTTCCTATACTAAAATATGATCTTTTTGAATTTTGAGTAGATTTTGCGTCCATGTAGTGCTTTTTTAACGGGGTGTCTTAATGATTAATTAAGACACCCCGGAGATATTAGAAAAGAGTCATTTAAATCATGAAACTTGAGTTTTACCTGTTTCTTTTTGAATAAGAATTAAGATAATAGACAAAGCAGCAGCAGCAATAAATGGTAAATACATCACATATTGCCCATGATGTTCCAGACTAGAAGGTAAATTCATTAATATACCACCAATGATGAACATAAATGCATTGACAAAAGCTGCGCTGGTACCTGTAAGCGGGCCTCCGGCTATGTCTGATCCGATCATAAATGATATCATTTCAGCAGTTGCACCTAATCCGATAAAGAACATCATTACTAAAGCTAGCCATAATGGAAGTTTTACATAAATAACAAGAATTAATGCAACTACAACAATGATCATACCTATCAATGATGGTAATTTTCTATTCTGTATGGCTTGTGACCATCTAGGCCAGAATAAACTTCCAATACCTAATCCTGCCCAACATAAAGCAGAACCGATATTACCTGCTTCTGCTGAAAAACCAGCATGTTGAATCATCTGAGGAGCCCAAACAACGCCAATTGCTAATTGTAAACCAAATGCAATACCTCCCCAAATCGCAGCAATCCAAATTTGCGGATATCTAACAATTTTCCATAAATCATCAAAGACAACTTTGAATGGATTTTCTTTGTTTACAACTTTTTGAGGGTTTCTTACAAAAAGAATAGCAAGTACAATCAGGACAATACCAAAGTAGCCTAAATATACGAACATTTCTTTGTAGGTAATATGTCCTAGTACCCAATTTGTGATAGGTTGTTGAATAGCTGAAGAGAAACTAGATGAAGTTTCAACATATCCAAACATGGTTCCATAGGCTGCTAAACCAAACCACTGTCCTCCGATATATCCTGCTCCGACAAAACCGACACAAGCTCCAAATGCCATGACAAGCTGAGCTATAATTATTAAAGAATAATCATCAGCAATTCCATATAGGAATACTCCTAATGTAACAAGTATAAAGGCTGGAATTAAAACTTTTTTAGCTCCGAAAGAGTCAAGGAATGCACCTCCAAAAAACTGGAAAACTGCAAAAGCCCAAGTATATACTCCCGCTATGATTGTTAGCTGTTGGGTCGTCAGAGATAATGTTTTCTGTATATCGCTTTGTACAACCGAGAACATGGTTTGCACGTTAAACAAATACAGAACAAATACTACCACTATTGCCCAAATCCACCAAGCTCGTCCACCACCAAGATGGGGCTGGGATGTTAATATATTTCCCGTACGTGGCATAATCTTATTTATTTACAGGTTTAAATTCATCCGCATACATGAATTGTTTATCTTTTCTATCTCTGTCATAAACTTTATTACCGGCAACATAGGTAGCTTTATTCATGTTATCTAGAGCTAAGGTCTGGAGAACGAATAGTTTATCCATAATATTTTCTGTGAATTTCATTCGCCATTCCACAAATTCAGAAGGTTTTAAGTCTAAAATGGCAATATCCGCTTCAAAACCAGGCTGGATGGATCCAACTGTGTTTTCAAGATGTAATGCTTCAGCACCTCCTTTGGTAGCTAAATAATAACTATGTATTGCACTAATATTTTTTCTTTTAAGCATGCTTACCTTATAAGATTCATTTAATTGTCTTGGAATTGAAAAGTTTGTTCCGCCTCCTACATCAGTACCAATACCCACACGAACTGGTCTTTGTGGATCTTTAGCTTCCCAAACTTTAAATTCACCATCACCTAAAAATAAGTTTGATGATGGGCAATGAGCACATCCGCATTGAGCCATGTGCAGGGTTTGCCATTCTTCTTCTTTCATTAGGCAGCTATGAGCTAATAATGATTTTCGATCGATTAAGCCATAAGCTTTATAGACATCAGTGTAATTATCAAATTGTGGAAATAATTCATTTACCCATGCGACCTCACCCGTTGACTCGTTTAAGTGTGTATGCATGATAACGCCTTCATCAATATGTCTCTGGTAAAGTTCTCCGGCTAGCATTAATTGCTTTTCGGTACTTGTAGGTGCAAATCGTGGGATGATGGAATAAATCTGACGTCCTTTGTTATGCCATTTCTTTAATAACGATTCTGCGATTTCAATAGACTCTTCAGCTGATTCATCTTTAAGATAATCTGGTAAATTGCGATCCTGGAATACTTTGCCAGTGATCATTCTTGTATTGTATCTTTCAGACTCTTCAAAAAATGCATCTACAGAAGTAGCAAAAGTTGTACTAAATACATTTGCTGTTGTAGTGCCTTGTTGTAAAACTTGCTTTAAAAATATTTTTGCTACTTCATCAGCGAAAGCTTTATCTTTATATTTTGCTTCTGTTGGAAAAGTATATTCATTTAACCATTGAAGCAGCGTATCGCCGAAAGAACCAATCATAGGAGATTGAACATAATGGACATGGCAATCGATAAATCCAGGAAGAATAACTGAATCTTGATAATGGTCAATGTCAGTTAAGGTAGGATAAGTATCTTTGATATTCTTATATTCATCTACGTTAATTACAATGCCATCCTGAATGACAATAAGTCCATCCTCATAATATAAATAGCAATTTTCTGCTTGATTTAAAAACGGATCATCTGTGAAAGTAACAATTTGACCTCTGATTCCTTTTAACGCGCCTCCTTTTTGATTTACAGGAAGAGCAATAGATTTCATTTTCATAATTAGGGTATTTAGGTTAAATAAACTTTATCCAATCAGTCATTTATAGTAATATATTTACACTTGTTTACTAAATAAATATACTGAAATGTTGTAGTTTAAAACATAGTCGTTAGGTTTAAGTTTAATAGAAGAATGCTATTATAAGTAATTTTATTATTTTAAGAGGTACTTATTTCTATAAATTAATAATGAATGATTTATTAATTTATACGTATGGATATTTTATATTGGA
>JBOFIZ010000129.1:0-23765 GCA_051650425.1 Bacteroidales bacterium | reverse complement strand
AATGCTACAGTAGAAATGCTTGGTACTGCTGAAAAAATCACAGTTAACAAAGAAAATACTGTTATCGTGAATGGTGCCGGCAGCAAAGAAAGTATTGCTACGCGCGTTGCTCAAATCAAATCGCAAATCGAAACTACTACTTCTGATTACGATCGCGAAAAACTTCAGGAACGTTTGGCTAAATTAGCTGGTGGTGTTGCCGTACTATATGTAGGTGCTGCTTCGGAAGTTGAAATGAAAGAGAAGAAAGACCGCGTAGATGACGCTTTGAGCGCAACACGTGCGGCTATTGAAGAAGGAACTGTACCTGGTGGAGGAACTGCCTATATCCGCGCTATCGCTTCTTTGGAAAATCTTAAAGGTGATAACGAAGATGAAACTACAGGTATCGAAATCATTAAACGCGCAATTGAGGAACCTCTTCGTCAGATTGCTGCAAATGCAGGTGTAGAAGGAGCTGTTATCGTTCAAAAAGTGAGCGAAGGAAAAGGCTCATTCGGATACAATGCACGTACAGGTGTATACGAAGACTTAGTAGCAAACGGCGTAATCGACCCTGCTAAAGTAACTCGTGTAGCTTTGGAAAATGCAGCTTCTATCGCAGGTATGTTCCTTACTACAGAGTGCGTTATCGTTGAGAAAAAAGAGGAAAACATACCAGCTGCTCCAATGGCTCCGGGCATGGGCGGAATGGGCGGTATGATGTAATCGTCTCATAAGATATAAAATATATATTCTTAAATAGGTATTGGCTTAGAGAGCTATGCGTGACGCATAGCTCTCTTTTTTGTTATTTAAACACATATCTGAGTATGCTAATATAAAATAATTATAAATAATCGTAGACAGAAAATCGACTTTCATGAAAATCCTTATATTTGTTAGCCTTATGTGAACCTTTATTTCAAATCTTTCATTTATGCGTTTAATAAAAGCAGCCCTTAAGACTATTCTCCCTGCTACAATGGGAGTTTTTTTACTTGCGTCATGCAATCACAGTGCACAAAATCCGGAACAGAATACTTATTTAACTGAAGAACCGGAAATCAGTCAGAATCTAATGTATGGTCTAAATATTGATTCGTTAACGTTTGAAACTCATACAATCCGAAACGGTGAAAATCTTTCGTTGATATTTAATAAATTCGACTTGGGGAGCGGAATCGCAGAGAACATAAATACAAGATACAAAGATGTTCTGGATGCTACCAGATTACGTGTTGGTTATCATTACGATGCATTCTTCAGTAACAATCCTGAAAGTCAGGAACTAAAATATCTCGTATTCCAAAAATCACAGATTGATTTTGCCGTTATTGATTTTACGAAAGACTCTATACAGGTTTATCCCTACACAAAAGAAATAACACTCAAACGTAAATTTGCTTCGGGAACTATCGAATCTTCTCTTTGGAATGCTATTGCCAAATCAGGCGGTGATCCGATTCTGGCTATGAAGCTACATGATGTATATGCATGGCAAATCGATTTTTTCGACACAAAAAAAGGAGACTCATTTGCTGTTGTTTACAATGAGGCTTATATCGATGACACAACAGCTCTATATATAGAATCTATAGAATCTGCCCAATTTGATCATAACGGCAAATCATTTAAAGCTATTCCTTTTGTACAAGATGATGCTACAGAGTATTTTGACGAGCAAGGCAATAGCTTGAGAAAAGCTTTCCTTAAAGCTCCGTTAGACTTCTTCCGAATTACATCTAAGTTTACAAATGCAAGATTTCACCCAGTACTTAAACGCTACCGGGCACACCATGGTGTGGATTATGCTGCGCCAACCGGAACTCCGGTGAAAGCTATCGGAAGCGGGAAAATCATTGCTAAAGGATATCAACGTGGTGGTGGCGGAAATTACATTAAGGTAAAGCATAACGGATCGTATGAGACAAGTTATATGCATTTGTCGAAATTTGCAAAAAACATTCAAATTGGAAGTAATGTACAACAGGGTCAAGTTATCGGATATGTAGGTTCAACCGGTCTGTCAACAGGGCCTCACCTTGATTTCCGAGTTTACAAAAACGGAACGCCTGTTAATCCATTAAAAATGGAGGCTCCTTCTGCCCTACCAATTAAAAAAGAATATAAGAATGCCTTTTTCGCTCATCGTGATGCGCTAATGCACGAGTTGGACAGCTGCATACAGGTTATACCTGTCGAAAGTCAGCCAATCATTATCAATCCGATTGAAAATGCTATAACAAGCAATCAACATAAAATAAAAGAGGAAGACAAACGTTCATAAAACAAATATACTGAAAGATTTAAACAAAATAACTCCTTCTGAAAGCTCATACTATTCGGAAGGAGTTTCTATTTCGAAAAGGATGCTTTTTTTCTCTTATTCTTTGAAATATGGCATTTATTCTAAAACCTTTGAATTCATTCAACTGTTAATTATATGGTTTATTTATATAACTATTTAACTATGAAAATCACTTATTTTTTTGCAGCTTTAATGCTATATGGGATAGTATCTTGTAATAGTGGTACTAAAAAAGCGCTGGAAACTGAACCGGAAATGTTTGACATTTCCAAAGTTATGGGTAGCTATGCTTCACCGGAATACGCGCAACGGGGTGAAGGTTATGATTGGGTAGGTGTTATACTCTCCCAAGTAAATGATTCAACTGCTAAAGTTTTAGTACGCTCACGCAGCGATATCAAGAAACCGACATGTACTTTTGAAGGTGAAGCCACAATTTTAGGTCCCGATACATTAGTATCGTCATATGAAGGTAACAACATTATCCTCGTATTCAGAAACGACTCCTTATGGATTGATGCTCAAGATCCTCAAAATGCAAATTTCTTGTACTATTTCTGTTCAGGCGGAGCTTCTTTAGGAGGTGTGTACACCAAAATAGATGGTGCATTAGATACTTTACAAGTAAACTCTTCCATGGATTCACTAGAAGTTACACTGAAATAAAATATTCGCATAGTTTTTACCAATATATATATAGGTAAATGTTATTGATATTATGAATAAACACTTTACTTTCATCCGATATTTGCATCATAATCCTTATAAATAAATTAACTACTTAAATTTTAAAGCTATGGTATTAGTTGGAAAAAAAGCGCCTGTTTTCAAGGCACCGGCTGTTATAAACGGGAATGAAATCGTTAACGATTTTTCATTGGAACAATATATCGAAAAAAAATATGTATTATTCTTTTTCTATCCTGCAGACTTCACTTTTGTTTGCCCTTCAGAACTAATTGCTTTTCAGGATTCTCTTTCTGAAATTGAAAAATTAAATACTGTCGTAGTAGGCTGTTCTGTAGATTCTCATTTTTCTCATTTAAAATGGTTGCAGACTCCGCTTAACCAAGGTGGTATTCAAGGTGTGACTTATCCGTTAGTGGCAGACCAAAGCCAGTTGATCGCAGAAAACTACGATGTTTTGGCCGGAGAACGCACTTTCTCAAATAATGGAGAAGAAGTATTCGAAGGAACACCTATGGCTTACAGAGGTTTATTCTTGATCGACAAACAGGGTGTTGTTCGTCATCAGGTGGTGAATGATATGCCACTAGGCAGAAGTGTAGAAGAAGCTATTCGTGTACTTGAAGCTCTTCAGTTTACTGAAAAATATGGCGAAGTTTGTCCTGCAAACTGGAAAAAAGGACAAAAAGGAATGAAACCAACTCAAGAAGGTGTAGCTGAATATTTGTCAGAGAAATCTAAATAAATAGTGTTTTAGTTGTATTAAGTGTCAGAGCGAACTAAATATTAATTAGTTCGCTCTTTTTGTGTGTAAACCTGAAACTTATATGCATAGCTAATTGTTTTATCACAAAATATATAACCCTTTATAAGATTAGGCTATGAAACATCTGGTGATTTATGTGCACCCTGACTCCAAAAGTTTTTGTCACGCCATAAAAGAGGAGTTTATCGATACATTAAGGGCGCATGGAAAGGAAGTTGTAGTGAGGGATTTATATGCCGAAAATTTCGATCCTGTTCTTAGAAATAAAGAACTAAAAGGTATGGTTAAAGACACTGAAGCTACAGAAGAAATAAAGATAGAGCAAGCATATATAAAATGGGCTGATGTAATAACATTTATATATCCGATTTGGTGGAGTCACATGCCTGCAATTCTTAAAGGTTATATTGATCGGGTTTTCACATTAAATTTTGCATATAAAATTTCAGAGAAAAATTATTTAGAAGGACTACTTACTGATAAAAGAGTAATTCTTATAAACACAATGGGAGCAACTAAAGATGATTATCTCCATAAAGGAATTCTATCAGCAATGGAGATTATCGTTGATGAGTGTATTTTTAAATCTTTAGAGATGAATGTAGTTTCACATCATTTCTTTGGTGGCATGACAAAATCTACCGAAGAATATCGTAAAAATGTTTTGAAACAAATTAAACGAATTGCTACTTCATCTACTAATGAAATAAATGAAATATATTTTTAGCCCTAACATTTTAAAATATTTTGGCAACAAAACATTCTCATCATATCAATTGACATACAGGTATTTACATTAAAATTCTTAATGTAAATTTTATTTCGAATGACATTTATTGTAAAAAATTCCATATTCACCAAAACTATTTTAGTTTTATCATTGTTATGTAAGTAAATAAAGAGACATCTGTTATTTAAGTTTGATTGATTTTGATTTCATGAGAATAAATAAATATTTATTTTCTGTTTGGACACAATAAAGGAAGATTTTGGACCGTTGTTATAATGATTATATCCAATTTCTTCTTTTAGTCCTGAATTTTTCAAACAAAATATACAATATACAAATAGAGTTACTATAAGCTATTAATCTAACTTTTTTTGATTCTCGAGAGCTTATGTTTACCCGTGATGGGATATAGGATAAGTTCACCCCCTTGGAAAAGCGTCTTCCCCTGACGCTTTTTCTTTTTTATATCCTCTCCTGATTTTGTATTCTATTTTTAAGATGACATCATCTAAGAAAAATATATTTATATAATTCGAAAAAAACAACCTCCGAAATATCATATACTTATATCCTTTTTTTTATTTTTGTGGAAAGAATTGTTTTATATCGTAATTTAACAATTTAAATTACGATATTCATTGGAAATTAATAAGTTATGAACAGACCTTCTATATATTTCATTGGAGCCGGAGGAATCGGCATGAGTGCCTTGGTCCGCTATTTCTTAGCTAAGAACTACAGAGTTGCCGGTTATGACAAAACAGCAACTCTTCTTACGCAAACTTTAATAGAAGAAGGAGCAGAAATACACTACGAGGATTCTGTAAATTTAATTCCGTCTTATTGCAAAGACATCAATACAATCGTTGTTCGTACCCCTGCCGTTCCTGTTAGTCACAGTGAATATTGCTGGTTTAAAGAAAATGGTTTTAAAATATTAAAGCGTGCTGAACTGTTAGGCGAAGTCACAAAAATGTCGAAAGCTTTGTGTATTGCAGGTACTCACGGTAAAACAACTACAAGCACCATGCTTGCACATATTCTGAAACAGTCAAAAGTTGATTGCAATGCTTTCTTAGGTGGAATAGTAAAAAACTACAGCAGCAATCTGATGTTATCAGAAAAAAGTGAACTTACAGTGATAGAAGCTGACGAATATGACAGATCATTCCATCATCTTCATCCGTTCATGGCTGTTATCACTTCTTCTGACCCAGATCATTTGGATATTTATGGTGATGAAAAAAGTTATTTGGAAAGCTTTGAACATTTTACCTCTTTAATTAGTTCTGATGGTATATTGTTACTTAAAAAAGGATTAAAAATCAAACCACGCCTGAAGGAGGGGGTTAAACAATATACTTATTCAATCGATAAAGGTGCTGATTTTCATGCTGAGAATATCCGGATAGGAAATGGAACTATTTTGTTTGATATGGTATCACCTGTAAGAAACATCAAAAATATCGAGCTTGGAGTCCCGGTATGGATAAATATTGAAAACAGTATTGCTGCGATGGCTATAGCTCAATTAAACGGAGTCGATGAGGATGAGTTGCGCTCAGGTATAAAGAGCTATCAAGGAGCAAAACGACGTTTTGATTTCTGGATAAAAAATGAGCATCAAGTACTTATCGATGACTACGGACATCATCCGGAAGAGGTAAATGCCAGTATAAAATCTGTAAAGCAATTGTTTGAAGGTAGAAAACTTACAGTTATCTTTCAACCGCATTTATACAGCAGAACCAAAGATTTCTATAAAGAATTCGCTAAAGCCTTGTCTCTGGCAGATGAAGTATTGCTTTTGGACATTTACCCGGCAAGAGAAGAACCGATTGAAGGCATTACGTCTGATATTATATTCGATCTTATTGAATCTGACCAGAAAAAGATAATTTCTAAGGAGGAACTTTTAGATTACATAAAAGCTAATAACATTGATGTATTAATGACTTTAGGTGCAGGAGATATTGATTTAATGCTACCTGAAATTCAAAAGATAATTGATAAAAAATGAAACAGACATTTCGCATTCTAATTGTTGTTTTTGTTTTTAGTTACTTGATTGTAACACTTGTTTTTGCAAACAAACATATCGACACAACTATCTGCAGAGATTTCAGAATCGAGCTGAAGGATAGTAGTAGAATGCATCTTGTTTCAACTTCTGAAGCGAAACGGATTATTAAAAGCAAAGGGTTAAATCCGGTAGGAAAAAACTTTTCGGACATCAATATTGATGCAATTGAAAGTTCTCTTCGGGATATGAAACAAATAAAAAATGTATCTTGCTACCGTTTACCAGGTGGTATCATACAGGTTGATATATCTCAACGTACTCCTATCCTACGAATTATCAGCAATAATGGCAATTATTTTATTGACTCAGAAGGAAAGGATATGCCTGTTTCTTATGTTCAATCAGTTTATCTGCCAGTTGCTACAGGAAATATAGAAAAAAAATATGCTACGACTGATTTATTCAATTTTGCATTATTTTTGCAGGATAATGAATTTTGGAATGCTCAAATCGAACAAATAGTCGTACATGATTCAACGAATATTGAACTTATACCCAGAATCGGGAACCATACTATATTAGTTGGAGATCTGAATAATCTGGATAATAAATTCAATAAACTGATGAAGCTTTACGAAGATGGATTTTCCAAAATAGGATGGAATAAGTATCGCTCCATTGATTTGAGATATAAAAATCAAGTAGTCTGTTCCAAGTAATAAAGAAAACTTATGAGACTAGATAAATATTTTGCAGCTTTCGACCTGGGGACTTCTAAAATAGTAGGAGTTATCGGTCAGCGTAATCATGATAATACAATTACAATTCAAGCAATTGAAAAAGAAGAGTCCCTTTCATCAATGAAACGTGGATGCATTCAGAACTTGGATGAAGTAGCATCAAAAATAAAACGCATCATTAAGAAATTAAATAATCAGGTCCAACCTGATATATCGCGTGTTTACATCAGTATCGGGGGACAATCAGTACGTTCAATTGATTGTACCTCTTCGTTGTTTTTGGGAACTGCTGATGTGATTAGTGAGGCAACTATCGATCAATTGAAAAACAATAGCAGGAATCAGCAACCAGAAGCCGTTGAGGTTCTGGAAATTGTTGAGAATTATTATTTAGTAGATGGCGAAAGAGTTAATGATCCAATCGGTCGCGAAGCTTCTGAAATTGAGGCTAGCCACAAAGTAATTGTATCCAGACCGGCCGTTTACAAAAATATCATTAAATGCTTCGAAGAAAAGGTAGATATTGAAATCGCTGACACTCTGCCCGCCCCTTTGGCAGCAGCTACAGCAATATTATCAGATGCAGAAATTGCACGCGGATGTGTATTGGTTGATTTTGGGGCAGGAACGACGACCGTATCTGTTTACAAAGATGGTGCATTGGCTCATCTGGCTATTATTCCTTTCGGTGGAAACCATATTACGATGGATATTGCCACTTTAGGACTATCAGAAACTGATGCCGAAAGACTTAAACTATCTCAAGGTAGCGCGAAATATGATGATACGGCAGATAGTAAAATACTAAAACAGCAAGTGGCAACAGCCAATGATGGGTCTAAAATAGAGATGCAGAAACTTCACTATACAATTGAAGCCCGTATTGAAGAAATTCTACTGAATGTAGGTGCCCAGATCGATGAGGCTGGTTTCAGCAGACATCAGCTTGAGGCAGGGATTATTATTATCGGTGGTGCGTCTCAGTTGAAAAATCTACCTGCATTAATGACAGAGAAGCTAGGTATGGATGTGCGTAAAGGAATTCTTCCAAAAACTATCTCTATTGCAAATGCTGAAGTTGGTGCTTTATCAGGACTTAATATTGTAGCCGGACTTTTGATGATGGCTAAAGAGAATTGCTCTTCGTATGTTGAACCAGTTGCTCCCCCTGTAAAAGAAGTTAAACCTGAAGTTAAAGCTATCGTAGAAGAACCTGCTGAAGTGATTATCGAACAACCTGCTGAGCAAGAGGAAATCGTTATTAAAGAGCCAAAGCGCTCAGAGGAAGAAGAGTATGTGCCTAAAAAGCCAAAAGAGAAGCATAAAAAATCAGGAATTCTTGAAGGAATCGGACGCTTATTCTCTTTGGATGACTAATTTATTTCTAACGTATTAAACAAACATACTTCTGCGTATGGATCAAGATATTATGGATTTCCAATTTTCGAAATCCGCAAACACGATTATTAAAGTATTGGGTGTTGGTGGCGGTGGAGGTAATGCCGTTACCCATATGTTTCATCAAGGCATTCACGATGTTTCGTTTGCCCTATGTAATACAGACCAGCAGGCTTTAAATAAATCACCTATTCCTCACCGTATCCAGTTAGGTAAAACTATCACAGAAGGATTAGGGGCTGGAAACAAACCTGAAATAGCGAGACAAGCTGCAGAGGAAAGTGAAGATGAAATCCGGGATTTATTAAATGACGGAACAAAAATGGTCTTCATCACTGCTGGTATGGGTGGTGGTACAGGAACTGGAGCAGCTCCTGTAATTGCTCGTATTGCCAGGTCTATGAATATTCTTACTGTAGGTATCGTTACGATTCCTTTTTATTGGGAAGGCGCTCCTAAAATCATTCAAGCTTTAAATGGCGTGGAAGAAATGAGCAAATACGTAGATGCCCTTTTGGTAGTTAACAATGACCGCTTATATCAGATTTATCCAAAGCTACTTGCGAAAGAGGGTTTTGCTAAAGCCGATGACACTTTATCAGTGGCAGCTAAAAGTATTGCTGAAATTATTACGATAGAAGGTTATATCAACCTTGACTTTGCGGATGTAAGAACAACACTTAAGGATGGTGGTATCGCAATCATGAGTACAGGTACTGCAACAGGCGAGAAACGTATCACACATGCGATCGAGAACGCTCTACACTCTCCATTGCTAAACAATAATGATGTATTTAGCGCTAAACGTATCCTTATTAACTTCACTTTCAATGACGTGATTATGGAAGAATTGAAAGAGGTTAATGAGTTTATGGAAAAATTCAGCAATGAAATAAACGTTATCTGGGGTGCGAATATAGATGAAAGCGTAGGCGATGAAGTAAAAGTTTCACTTCTGGCTACAGGTTTTGATTTAACCAATGTGCCTGGTATTCTTGAAAATCGTGAAAAGAAAACGCAGGAACAACTTCAGGAAGAAGAAAAACAACGTATCGAAGCTGAAAGAAAGAAAATGGAAAACCTTGAACGAATTTCTAAGGTTTATGGATCTTCTGTAACTTCAAAACCGATACGCCGTTCAACTCCAATTATTCTGACCACTGAACAATTAGATGATGAAGAGGTTATTCGTTTAATGGAGGTAAATCCAACATCGACTCGCAGCGCTGAAGTTACAGCTGCTATTAAGGAAGCTTTACGTGAGAAAGAAAGCAATGGTGTATCACTTGATGGGATCACTATCAAATTTTAAATAGAAATATTATGAACTTATTTGATCAAATAAGCGAAGACATCAAAAAAGCAATGCTTGCTAAAGATGCTTTGCGTACTCAAACACTCAGAGGTATAAAAAAAGAATTTATCGAAGCAAAGACAGCTAAAGATTCAAATGGCGAGCTGACAGACGAAACGGCGACTCGTATTTTACAGAAAATGGTAAAACAACGAAAAGACGCTGCTGAGATTTTCCACACTCAGAACAGACAAGATTTAGCTGACTCTGAATTGGCTGAAGTTGCGATCATTGAACAGTACTTACCAAAACAAATGAATGAAGCTGAATTAGAAGCTGCTCTTAAAGATATCATTGCTCAGGTTAATGCTACTTCAGCAAAAGAAATGGGTAAAGTAATGGGGATTGCATCTAAACAACTTGCAGGTAAAGCAGAAGGAAAAGCGATCTCTACCAAAGTGAAAGAACTTCTTTCATAATGAAATCTTTTTGTAATAAATAAGCCAAAAACCTCGAACAATTTGATTGATTCGAGGTTTTTTTATACAAAATAGGAACTTTTGTTTGGATTTATTCTACTTTTTGTTAGTTTTGCATCATTCTAAATAAGCAAGGCTTATTTTGTAGAGTTTTAAATAAGATATCAATCAAAACAATTATATAATCGCTAAATAAATAGACCTATGAAAAAAATTAGAGCAGCCATCGTAAGCTATGGCAACATTGGAAAATACGTTTTTGAAGCACTTCAAGCAGCTCCCGATTTTGAAATCGTTGGTGTAGTAAGACGTGATGCTAGTGGAAACAAACCTGCAGAATTAGCAGAAACACCAGTCGTAGATTGTATCAAAAAATTAGCTGACGTTGATGTAGCTATTTTATGCTCTCCTACTCGCCAGATTGAGTCGTATGCCAAAGAGATCCTTGCATTAGGTATTAATACTGTAGACAGTTATGATATTCATGGAGGCATCGTAAATTTGCGTCGTGAATTAGACAAGGTAGCTAAAGCTAATAATGCACGAGCTATTATTTCTGCTGGTTGGGATCCAGGATCTGACTCTGTAGTTCGTGCTTTATTAGAAGCTGTTGCTCCTAAAGGTATTACCTACACCAATTTTGGTCCGGGTATGTCAATGGGACATACTGTAGCATGTAAGGCTATTGAAGGGGTTAAAGATGCACTTTCTATGACTATTCCGACCGGAACAGGTGTTCACCGCCGTATGGTTTATATAGAAGTAAAAGATGGTTATGATTTTGACAAAGTAGCAGCTGCTATTAAAGCTGATGATTACTTTGCTCATGACGAAACTCATGTTAATCAAGTTGATTGTGTAGACGCTTTAAAAGATATGGGGCATGGCGTAAACCTTGTACGTAAAGGGGTATCCGGAAAGACTCAAAACCAATTATTTGAGTTTAACATGAGAATTAACAATCCAGCATTAACTGCTCAAATCTTAGTTTCAGTAGCTCGTGCGTCAATGAAGCAGGCTCCGGGCGCTTATACAATGATCGAAATCCCGATGATTGATATGCTACCAGGTGATCGCGAAGAGTGGATTAAACGTTTGGTTTAAGAAATATTTTCTATATTTGCGAGTTGTACAGCGTTTCGTATGCTGTACAACTCGTATTGTTTTATTTAATCATATAAATCTATGCTCTCTTTCATAACTTGGACGGTTGATCCAACTCTTTTTTCTATTTTCGGGCGAGAGATCAGATGGTACAGTCTGATGTTTGCCCTTGGGTTTTGGATCGGATATAAAATTGTAGAACGCATGTTCAAAAAAGATCATGTTCCCGCAAACTGGCTGGATTCGTTATTTCTATATGTATTTGCAGGAACAGTGATTGGCGCAAGATTAGGCCACTGTCTATTTTATGATCCCGGATATTATTTATCTAATCCAATAGACATAATAAAAGTATGGGAAGGCGGTTTAGCCAGCCATGGTGGAGCAATTGGTATTATTATTGCAGTTTTGATTTATTCGAAAAAAGTGACCCACCGAAATCCACTTTGGACATTTGATCGTCTAGTGGTTCCTGTAGCTCTTGTCGGAGCTTTAATAAGAATAGGCAATTTGATGAATCATGAAATTTACGGACTTCCTACTGATCTCCCTTGGGGATTTCGTTTTATACAAAATCTTCATCAATGGAAAATGGGAGCAGAACCAATTTTTTCGGCTCCATCTCACCCGACACAGATTTACGAGGCTACTTGTTACTTGATAACATTCATCCTTTTAATGTACATGTACTGGAAAAAGAGGGCTTATGAGAAACAAGGATTAATTTTCGGAACCTTCTTAATCGGTATTTTCGGAACCCGGATTATCATGGAAGTTTTAAAAAACAATCAGGAAGCCTTTGAGGATAATTTATTCTTAAATATGGGACAAATGCTAAGTATTCCATTTGTAGTTCTGGGAATCTATTTAATCATAAATGCTTGTAGAAAACGAGCTTAATAGATAAAAAGCGACGTATATCTTCTTTTCACATTTGAAAAAAGAATATACGTCGCTTTTATTTTATAGTATTCTTATCAATCATATGAATCTGCATATAAAAAAAATAACTATTTTTGAATGGTAATTCAAATTAAAACACTGATCTCCAAATAAGAGAATCCGTGTTATAACTTCAGATATAAATATATGAATCGTAAAATAACAATAGCTATTGATGGGTTTTCTTCTTGTGGAAAAAGCACAATGGCAAAGGATCTTGCAAAAGAATTAGGATATGTATATGTAGACAGTGGGGCCATGTATCGAGCTGTAACACTTTATGCAATGGAAAACGGATTAATCATTAATGGCAAAATTGATATTCATAGTCTACAAACTAAAATGGATGACATCAATATTACTTTTAAATTTAATCCTCAAACAAAAAAACCTGACACTTATCTTAATGGAAAATATGTCGAAGATGAAATCCGTCGTATGGAAGTTTCAAATAATGTTAGTCCTATAGCTGCGCTTGGATTTGTAAGAGCTGCACTTGTAAAGATGCAACAAGCAATGGGGAAAGAAAAAGGAATTGTCATGGATGGTCGTGATATAGGAACAGTAGTTTTTCCAAATGCTGAACTTAAAATATTCGTCACAGCATCACCTGAAGTGAGAGCTCAGCGTAGATATGATGAGTTAAAAGCAAAAGGTGAGCTAATCAATTTCGATGAGATCCTTGAAAATGTAAAAAAAAGAGATCATATTGATCAAAATCGGGAAGAAAGTCCTCTGAAACAAGCTTCGGATGCAATTGTTTTAGACAATTCAAATATCTCCATTGCTGATCAGAAAGAGTGGCTACTTAATAAAGCTTTAGAAGTAATTAATCAATGAAACATATCGAAATTGACAATAACTCAGGATTCTGTTTTGGAGTTGTCAATGCTATAAAAAAAGCAGAGGAAGCTCTTAATAATGACATTGAATTAGCTTGCTTAGGAGACATAGTTCATAATGGGCAAGAAGTAAAAAGACTTGAACTTAAAGGCTTAAAAACTATCAATCATATTGATTACTTCTCTCTTAACAATGGTCATAAAGTTTTGCTAAGAGCTCATGGAGAACCTCCTGCAATTTATGAATATGCGAAGAAAGAGAATATCGAAATTATCGATGCTACTTGCCCAGTCGTTCTTCAACTCCAAAAGAAGATTCGGAATAAGTATGATACATTGAAATCTTTAAGTGTCCAAATTGTAATTTTCGGGAAACCAGGACATGCAGAGGTCGTTGGACTAATTGGCCAAACAAATGATTCTGCCATTGTTATTGAAAATAAAAATGATCTTGACAAAATAGATTTTTCTAAAGGAGTATGTCTTTTCTCTCAGACAACAAAATCAGTTGAAGAGTTTAATGAAATTGTAGAATTAATCAAGACTAAACTATCTGACAATTTACTTTTTGAACATTATGACACAATCTGCCGGCAAGTATCAAATCGAATACCTAATATCAAAGAATTTGTTAGAAACTTTGATTTAGTATTATTTGTGTCTGGTAAAAAGAGTTCTAATGGAAAAGTTCTGTTTGAAGAATGTAAAAAAGTAAATCCGAATACGATTATGATTACGGATGAGACTGAATTACCTGTTGATCTCATTAGTAAAGCTGAACGAATTGGTATTTGCGGAGCAACTTCAACTCCCAGATGGTTGATGGAAAAAGTAGAGCAACAGATAATAAAATTAGATAGCTAGAAATTTATAGCTCTTCCAGGTGATTTCTTTACTAAAAAGATATCACCTGGGATCTATTAAAGATGTAAATATTTGATTATTTTAATACTCTTACAAAATCTTACCAAGCCTGTTAATATACTTACACCTTACGTAAAACTCACAAATAAAAAAAACTATTACATTATAATACAACATATTAACCCCACACTAACCTAATCAAAAAAAACACTTTAACAGATCTCTCTCAAAGTAACACAAATAACACAACAATAGAAAAATAATATTAAATCCATATCCTAGTTAACTAAACTGATTAACTTTGCGGCTCAATTAACATAACTAAACTTTAACAATAACCATTCTTGACATTGAATAAAATTAAAAAGATGTTCTGTTCAGGAAACAAAAATTAAGTTGGTATTTAATGGTTATTTTAAAGTATCAAAAACTAAAACTATCTAAGTATGAAAAGAAAATCAACATTTGTAGGAGCATTAGCTCTTGCTTTTTCTGTTTTGCCTTTTAATAGTGCAAATGCTCAATGCAAAGAAGACAACAACACTTTCCTAACTAACCGTTTCTTTGACAACTGGTTTATAACAGGTGGTGTAGGTGCTCAAGGCCTAATTGGTGAAGGAACTTACAACAACAGCTTCAAAGATCATTTAACTCCTGCTGTTTCATTATCAGTTGGTAAATATGTTGCTCCAGGTTGGGCTGTACGTCTTAAAGGTGATTCTTGGAAAGTAAACACTTTTGGTACTGGTACTAAAGAATCAATGAACTACTTCAATATCCATGCAGATTTTATGGCTGACCTTATGTCTGTATTCGGAACTTATAAAGAAGATCGTATCTATCAACTTATGCCTTATGTTGGTGTTGGTTTTGCTCGTGCTGAGTCTGGACACAAAAGCTTTACCGCTAATGCTGGTTTGATCAACAGCTTCAAAGTTTCAAGATCAGTTTCTTTAAATCTAGAGTTAGCTATTGCAGCTGTATCTGACGATTTCAACAAAAGTGTTTTTGGTAAAAAATATGATGGTATCGTAAGTGCTGAGATTGGTGCTACTTACTACTTCAAAAGAAGAGGTTTCAGAAAATATGATGCTACTGCTGTTGCAAGAGCTAAATCATTAAATGAAGAAGTTAATGCTCTTAGAGGTGAATTAAACAATAAAAACAACGAAATCGATCGTCTAAGCAAAGAGTTGGCTGCAAAACCAAAAACTGAAACAATCGAAGTTGTAAAAGAAGTAAACGCTCAATCATATGCTTCTGTTTTATTTGGAATCAACAGTTCTGTAGTTAAAGCTGATCAAATGCTTAATATCGCTACTGCTGCGGAAATTATTAAAAACAATCCAAATGGTAAATATCTTATCACAGGATATGCTGATAAAGCAACAGGAACTGCAGATTACAACTTAAAACTTTCTGAAAGAAGAGCTAACGCTGTAGCTAATATCTTAGTTAACAAATTTGGTGTAAATAAAGACCAACTTGAAGTTAAATGGGATGGTTCTAACCAACAGCTGTTTGATACAAACGCATGGAATCGTGTTGCTATTATTAATTTGAACGCTAACAAATAATATTTAGCATCAATACATAAAAAAACGGTCTTAAAGAGAAATTCTCTTTAAGACCGTTTTTGCATTATATTATTGAACAAAGAAAATAAACGAGTTGTTTTTCATTTGTACATTTTATTAATATTAATCCACTGAATAAAAGTGATACACAATGAAAATACAGAAATATATTCTTTTATTTTTTTGCATGTATATTTTTCATGCTAACGCTCAAATTGTAAATGTTGCAGATAAAATAAAGCAATCACAAAACGAAGAATACAATAATAAACTAAATGCTTCAAACGACAGTCTGGCAAATGAAATAAGTAAGTTACAAGCTAAATTCGACTCCATTCAAGAAGTTCGTAACAATGATGCTATACAACGTGTACAAGCTAATTTAAAACAATCTACAGATTCTTTAGTAGCTCTTCATCAAATAGATTCATTAAAAAAAACAATCACTCCCTATCCCATTGTTATCAACAATGATACGATTATGGAGCTATATACAGGATTAGGTGGAAAAACTGCTCAAAAAAGAGCAGGTCTAGCAGAAAATATTATCAATAAAATTGCAGAAGAGGTAAACTTTAATGTTGACTCATTATATATAATAAATGGAAAGTATCTGACTGATATCATGTACAAAGATATTACTCTATTTAGCTTTACTGAATCTGATGCCTTATTTGCAGGTAGTACAAGAGAAGAGTTAGCTAAAACCTTACTTGCTACAATAAAAAAACAAAGTACTGAGCTAAATAAAGAACATGGCTTTTTTGCCAGATTAAAACGGATTGGACTATTTTCTTTAGTTATAATCGGACAAATAATAATCTGTTATCTGATTATACGGTTATTCCGAATATTTTCCAGTCGAGCAGATAAACTTAAAGATAAGAAACTCAAACCTGTTATTATCAAGGATTATGAACTGATTAACATTGATACCGAACTTAAACTAATTAAGTTCCTTATTAAAGGTGCACAATACTTAGTAATTTTAATTCTATTAATATTAACTGTCCCCCTATTATTTGCTATATTTCCACAAACGAAAAAGATCGCAGATTTGCTTATATCATATATTCTCTATCCTATAAAAGAGCTATGGAATGGTGTTATAAATTTTATACCCAATTTAATCACGATTATTGTCATTATATTCGTAATTAAATATCTTATTAAAGGTATTGAATATATTGCCAGTGAGATTAGTGCCGGTCGTCTGAACATATCAGGGTTCTATCCTGATTGGGCTTTACCAACTGCTAATATAATAAGATGGCTACTATATGCCTTTTCCATTGTTGTAATTTATCCATTAATACCCGGTGCACAATCTGATATTTTCAAGGGAGTATCAGTTCTTGTCGGTTTGATTATTTCGTTAGGATCAAGCTCTGTTGTTGGAAATATTATGGCTGGACTTGTTATAACCTATATGAGAGCCTTCAAGATCGGCGACAGAATAAAACTAAATGATACGATAGGAAATGTTGTTGAAAAAAGTGCTTTTGTAACAAGAATCAGAACTCCTAAAAATGAAATTATCACTATCCCAAACTCATTTATTTTATCATCTCAAACGACTAATTACAGCCACTCTGCACGTAAACTGGGACTAATTATCCACACCAGCGTAACAATTGGTTATGATGCCCCATGGAGAAAGGTTCATCAACTATTAATAGATGCAGCTAAAGCTACAAAAGGTGTGGCATTATCGCCTGAACCTTTCGTCTTAGAAACATCTTTAGATGATTATTATGTAAGTTATCAGATTAATGCAGTAATAGCTGATGCTGATCAAACTCCACGTATCATGTCTGAACTTCATGCTAATATTCAAGATATGTTCAATCACTCTGGAGTCGAAATTATGTCTCCTCATTACAGAGCTAACAGAAATGGCAATGCTGTAACAATTCCTGAGGATGATCTATCCGGATTTAAACAAAATCAACAGCAAGATGCTTCAATAAAAGATCCTGCAAACAATAACTCAACCAAGGATAGTTCTCAGGATCATCAAAGCAGCGAAGATAAGCAACAAGCCTAAAGCTCCATAAAACAATCTGGCTCCGGGTCGTCCAAAGGAGTCAACAAAAAAAGCAGCTGTCTTAGTCTGATAAAACCAATTCCAATTGAAGACCGCAGCTAAGAAGGCTATCGCTCCCGGAAGTATAAAAATAACTGACGTAAATAATCCTTTTATGTCCATTTGATAAAAAATAAGAAGGCTGTCTGAAAAGAATAACTTTTACAGACAGCCTTAATTATATGATTCAATTTTACATCACTACACGAGAAAAAGGTGCTGCATCCATTCCGCAAAACTCTTTATCTAAATATTTATAATATCCAGTTATTGCAACCATTCCCGCATTATCAGTCGTAAAAGCAAATTTAGGAATATGAATTCTCCAGCCAAAACGTTTAGCATGATCTTCAAAAGCTGCTCTCAAACCAGAATTAGCAGAAACGCCCCCTGCTACCGCAACCTCTTTAATACCTAATTCCTTAGCCGCTTTACGCAGCTTATCCATTAATATTTCAATAACTGTATATTGCAAAGAAGCACACAAATCCTCTTTATTCTCTTCTATAAAATTCGGATTCTCTTTTAGCTCATCACGTACTAAATACAAAAAAGATGTCTTCAGACCACTAAAGCTATAATTAAATCCAGCTATTTGGGGTTTATTAAATTTAAATCTCAATGGATTTCCTTCTTTTGCTAAACGATCAACTACAGGACCACCCGGATAACCAAGTCCCATAACTTTGGCACATTTATCAAAAGCTTCACCTGCTGCATCATCAATTGTTTGCCCGATAACTTCCATATCATTATAAGAGCGCACTAATATAATCTGAGAATTACCACCGGAAACCAATAAGCATAAGAATGGGAATTGTGGTTGATCCATATCATCTTCACTCTCTTTAATAAAGTGCGCTAAGACGTGTGCCTTCAAATGATTCACCTCAACCATAGGTATCCCCAGTGCTAAAGAGAATCCTTTAGTAAAAGAAGTACCTACCAACAAAGATCCCATCAAGCCAGGGCCACGTGTGAAAGCAATAGCAGAAAGTTCTGATTTATCAATATTCGCTCTTTTCAAAGCCGCCTCAACAACAGGTATAATATTTTGCTGGTGAGCTCTTGATGCTAATTCAGGAACGACACCTCCATATTGAAAATGAACATCCTGATTCGAAATAACATTCGAGAGAATCACACCGTTACGAATTACAGCTGCAGAAGTATCATCACATGATGATTCTATTCCTAATATAGTTATATCCATAATATTCTAAGTGTTAAGATCCGGAATCAGCTAAAGCACCTAAAAAATAAAATGATGACTTAACTGGATTCTTGTCACAAAAATAGAAAAATCTCTTGAGCATTTGACTATTTAATCTTTTTAAAATACTCAACATAACCTAATAAAAAGAAGGTCACCTAAGCTAGAACTTAAGTGACCTTCTAAATGCTTTTAATCTATAGCGTTTATTTATTTTCGAAGAAACGTTTGTATAGACCTTGGAAAGCTTGTCCATGACGAGCTTCATCTTTACACATTTCATGAACTGTATCGTGAACTGCATCTAAGCCTAACTCTTTTGCACGAGACGCAATACGCTTTTTATCGGCGCATGCACCGGCTTCTGCTTCCATTCTGGCTTTCAAGTTTGTTTTAGTATCCCAAACTACTTCACCTAAAAGTTCAGCAAATTTAGCTGCGTGTTCAGCTTCTTCCCAAGCAATACGTTTGTACGCTTCAGCTACCTCTGGATAGCCCTCGCGATCTGCCTGACGAGACATAGCCAAATACATTCCAACCTCTGTACATTCTCCCATAAAATGAGCTTTCAATCCTTCTAATACTTCTGGATCTACATCTGCAGCAACACCAATACGATGTTCGTCAGCCCAAGCCAATTCACCTTCTGTTTCGATTTGTTCTTGGAACTTAGTTGCAGGAACTTTACATTGAGGACATTTTTCAGGAGCAGCATCTCCTGTGTGAACGTATCCACATACAGTACAAATAAACTTCTTTGCCATTTTCTCTAACTTTATTAATTGGTTCTGTTAATTATTTACAGAACAAGCCCTCTCGCGGCACTCTTTGCAACGTCCTCTATAATAGACGTGGATATCCTCTAATACAAACCCCTCTGGAACAGCATTCATCAACCCCTCTGTTGAGATATCAAATACATCATGAATATCTCCACAATCCGAACACAAGAAGTGTCCATGACTTGAGATATCCCCGTCAAAACGGGCATTTTTCAACTCTATCCCCAAACAAAGCGCAGCCCCCTTATCCACAAACAAGCTCAACGTGTTATAAACCGTTGTTTTTGAAAGCGTTGGTATAAATGGATGTAAGGCAAGATAAATCTCATCCACAGTGGGATGCGTTTTGTTTGATAGAAGATAGTCCATAATTGCAATTCGCTGTACGGAAGGCTTTATTCCGTATTGGATTAAGCGATTTTGCGCTTCATTACTAAGCTTTATCATTGGTCGACCAATAAATTTGTAATTATTACATTTTTTATTCTGGGACAAATATAGAGTTTTATTATCAATATTTGCAAATGAACATCCATATTCAGCTATTTTTTAACATTTAATTTGAATTCATAACTCTGATAAGACTCTAATGTAAACTCTGATATTTATTTTAACGCTGTCAAAACCTTATTCCTGATCGATATTAAGAAATTTAAATGTCAACTCCTCCCCATTTTACGACACCATTTTCACAGTTTTTGTTACGAATAAAGTCTCTATTCAAATAGATTCATTACTTTTGAAACTGATTTCAAACTAATAAATTCGACTATTATGTTCTCAGGAATTGTAGAAGAAGCAGCAAAAGTTGTTGCCATAAAACATGATCAGGGTAATGTACATCTGACAATGGAGTGTTCATTTACTCATGAATTAAAAATTGATCAAAGCGTAGCTCATAACGGTGTTTGTCTCACGGTTGTTGAGATTGAGGATAACAAATACACAGTTACAGCCATCAAAGAAACGCTTGAACGTTCTAATTTAGGAAATTTAGAAATCGGAAGCAAAGTTAACTTAGAACGTAGCATGATTATGAATGGCCGACTAGACGGGCATATCGTTCAAGGTCATGTTGATCAAACAGCTGTATGTAAAGAAGTAAAAGAAGCTGACGGTAGCTGGTATTTTACTTTTGAGTATGAATTCAACAAAGAAATGGCCAGACAAGGTTATATGACTGTCGAAAAAGGATCTGTATGCGTAAATGGTGTAAGCTTGACAGTTTGTAATTCCAAAGACAACAGCTTCCAGGTAGCAATCATCCCTTATACTTACGAACATACCAATTTTCATCAAATCAAACCTGGCTCTATCGTAAATCTGGAGTTTGATATTGTTGGCAAATACCTTTCTAAAATGATGCGTTACGCATGAGCTTTTTAGATCTCGTTAGTCAAAGACAGAGTGACCGGGCATTTGATCCATTAAAATCTATAGAGCAAGATAAACTTGATCGTATTTTACAAGCGGCACAATTAGCGCCTTCGGCATGCAATGCACAACCGTGGCGGTTTATTGTTGTAAAAGACGAAAACCTGAGATATCAGATTGCTGATGCAACCTCTACAAAAATGCTTGGAATAAATCACTTTACCAAACAAGCTCCTATACATATCATTATCATAGAAGAGCCGGCTAACTTCAGTTCACAAATAGGTTCTTTCTTTAAGAAGAAACATTTCCCTCATATTGATATAGGTATTGTCGCTGAGCATATATGCCTTGCGGCAGCCGAAGAAGGACTAGGTAGCTGTATGATCGGTTGGTTTGATGAAAAAAAAATCAAGAAAATACTCAATATTCCATCTTCCAGAAATGTCGTTTTGGATATTGTTATTGGATATTCAACTCAATCTTTAAGACCAAAAAAACGAAAAGAAATAGACAAGCTTGTATCATACGACAAGTATTAATAAAGCCATAAATAGGATTATTCAAAGAATATATATTCGATGAAATAATCCTATTTTTTTTATCTTAAAACCTTCTTCTATCAATAAATGTTATTGTTGTGTAGTATTTATAACTTGTATCCATAACCTTAACCGTATAAATTATGAAAAGAGGAACAATAAGGACGATTGTATATACGTCTATATTTTGCGTCAGTTCATTGTTCTTTGCTTCCGCCAAAGACATCAATTACAGTCAGCTACCTGCTCCTATTCAAAATAGTGTAAAAGGTTATATCAATCCAAACAGAATTATGAAGGTGATTGACAATCCTGAAAACTATCGTATAGAATATGGAAAAAACAATTATATCGAATACTTTAAGAGCAAACCTGTCTGGAAAAAAGTATATATTCCAAATGGTATTCCTCCTAAGTTATTCAATACGCTACCTAAGCCAGTATTAGATTATGTCCGCAAAAATTATCCAAAAAGTAAATTCATCGCTATGGAGTTTCTTGATGGTCAATCTATTTATCAGCTCGAAATGGCAGATAAAGTAGAACTGATGCTTGATCCTCAGGGACAGCTCATCACACTTGAAAATTAGACTAACTAAAAACCAAAAATAATTATGAAAAAGATTTTATTTACATGCACATTATTGTTCTCGCTCATCTCTTTTAGTTTCGCTGAAAAGAAAAGTAATATAATAACCTTTAAGCAGTTACCCGACTCCATTCAGGTATTCATGAATACACATTTTAAAAATGATCCTGTTCAGAAAATAAAAGTCAATGCACGAGAGTATAAAATCACATTTACGAATTATGATGAAATCGAATTCAGTAAACAAAACAATCAATGGATTGACATGGAAATAGAAAAAGGAATTCCAGCTTCCATCCTGGAAACATTACCTAATCGAATCCTATACTGGTTAGTTGCTTATCATCCTGGCATACCTGTTGTTGAACTACAACGTCTGGCCAATGGATTCTTTGCAATGGAATTAACAACAGGACAGGAGTTATTATTTAACCAGGAAGGTGTATTTGTCGAAACTCAATATGGTGATGGATTAAATTATCCAGATCCAAAGCCTATGTATCCATAAAGTTAAACAATTATGAAACATATACCTTTTAGTATCTTTTTCTTCATTCTTACTGTTTTTGCTTCTTGCAATGACAGTAAGAATGATCCTTCTGAAAACATCAATAATAATATTACATTTTCAGCACAGGTAATACCAACTAAAACTAATACAACTCCTCTGGTTCCAGGCGTTATTGTCACTGTTTATGCTTATCCTACAGGAACGAACTACCCTGTTAACCAAGGAGATTATGAATCACTTCAATCCAGTGCATTAACTGGCATTGATAGTTACATTATGTATCTCCCTGATGGTACCTATAACTTCTATTCGATCTCAACGAATAACAAAGACATGACTCAGGCCCTGTATAATAACCAGATAAATGATCTTCATAATAAAACTGACTATTTATGGGGTTTAAATTCAAATGAAATAGTCAAAAACAGCACTAAAAACATATCCGTAATTCTAAAACATATAGCGTGTCAGATAGGCATTAAAATGGTTGCCGGACCAGGTATTACGATAAATTCTATTGATAGTGCTTTTATACAGATGCCTGATACATCAGGAGTGATAAACCTGTTATCCGGCCAAATCAGTCAAGCCCCATTATCAGCCGACAGTGCTAAAATGGAAATCATTGGGAATACTGCAAAATCAATAATACTTCCTACTTCCGCTAATAACATTTCATTTTATGTGTATCTGAAAATTAATGGAGAAAGTTATTCTATCCCATACAATGCATTAATAACAGCACCTTCTGGCGGATTAACTTCAGGAAATTTTTATGAATACACAGCAGTAATCAATTTAGAAAATATGATTTTCTCTGCCTATAATGTATATGACTGGAATACAAATGATTTAACCGGAGATCCTATTTACCCAGAAGAATAAAAATATTATGAAGACTGTAAATTTAATCCTTGGAATATTTCTACTAA
>JBOFIZ010000128.1:0-14096 GCA_051650425.1 Bacteroidales bacterium | reverse complement strand
TTCTCTTAGAGTGAGAAACGTTGTTGCCAACCATTGCTTTTTTTCCGGTAATTTGACAAATCTTAGACATCGCTATCTTATTTTTTATTTATTGTTTCTGTACACTGCTTTCACAAACAGAGCGCAAAGTAAAACATTTAATCGTTATCGCGCAAATTTTTTGATGAAAATTTTAGCAATAACTATTCAATTTTCAATCAATTGAGCGATTAAGAAAAGCGCATCATTTGTGGTACGTATGATATTCTGCTCTCGATCATTTCCGTATCTATAAAGACGAGATATCAGCTGATCGCGGAAAGCAGCAGCAATCCAAACGGTCCCCACCGGCTTCTCCAGTGTACCTCCCTCAGGTCCTGCGATTCCGGTAACTGCCACAGCTGCATCAACCTGTAACAGTTCTTTCACTCCCAACACCATTTGTTCAGCCACTTCACGACTTACGGCTCCAAAGTTAAGCAAAGTTTCTGATTTTACATGCAACAAATTTTCTTTAACTTCATTTGAGTATGCAATTATTCCGCCTTTAAAATATGCAGAACTCCCTGAAACAGCTGTAATTTGGTGCGAAATATAACCTCCTGTGCAACTTTCGGCTGCAGCAAACGTTAACTTTTTTTGTTTTAACAGGTTACCTATATACACACCTATCGGAGTATCACTTACCTCATAAAGTGCATTTCCAAGAAGCTTTTTCAACTGATCAACCTGCTGAGCCAGCATATCTGCAAAAAACACCTCATCTCCATGATCCCGCAAAGTCAGACGCAAACGAATAACTCCGGGTGAAGGAAGGTATGCCAACTTGATATTTGAAGGCAAAGCAAGCTCCCATTCTTCTAAGTACTCCGCTAAAGCAGATTCAGTATAATCTTTAACCAAACAGGTCCGGTGCAGGATTATTTCATCCAGAGAAAAGTGATTTTTAATTCGGGGAATGACCGCTTCCGTCATTGCCCATTTCATTTCGACAGGAACACCCGGCATTGAAACAAAAACCTTATCATTTTTCTGGATCCATGTTACAGGAGCAGTTCCTTTTTGATTCTGAATAATCTCAGCTCCTTTCAACACCCAGGCCTGCGTTGCACTTAAACGGTTAACCTCTCGCCCTCGTGCTGAAAAAATACGTTCAACATTTTTGTAAGCTTCTTCATCAAAAATCAATTCTGTCTGAAAAAACTCACACAACGTCTGCTTGGTTATATCATCTTTTGTCGGTCCGATACCTCCTGTCAAAAGGATCAGATCAGATCGCATATAAGCCTCATTCAAAACCCGAAGAATATCTTCCTTGTCATCCTGCACCGAAGTGATCCGATAAAGCTCCAATCCAATACTATTCAACTCTTTACCTATCCAGGCAGAATTAGTATCCACAACCTGCCCGATAAGCAACTCATCTCCTATTGTTATGACCTCTACTTTCATATGCTTCCCAACAATTTATTTTACCATTTATATGTAAATCCGATACTCAGGAACTCTTTCACCTGGAAGAATGAGTTATTATCATCTTTCAAGACTACATTATCATCATAACGCACAATACAGAAAACACGGGTCGTAAAGAATCGGTTCAATATAAAGGTACAGGAATTCTCCCATTCCGAAACTATATTTTTATAAGTCGTATAATAATAGAATCTACTCTCCCATAATATATTCTTAATGACCGGATAACTGATATTAGCACGAACCATCGAACCGACCGAGCTTAATGTTTTTTTTCCTTTATCTATACCAAAACGAGTTACATCCACTTTTTCATCACGAACAGCCATTTTCAGGTTATACGTAACCGGAGAAATAAAGACAGACAAGTTTTGAATATTCGGACTGTCAAACTTTGTCTTATAATCCATACCGACAGAGAAGTACATCTCTGCAGGAGTCAAAAAGGATGACAACATCTCACGCGTATTTGCTTTATAAGCATTAAACAATTTAGTTTTAAACTCAACCGAAGCCGTATAGTACCATTTACCAAATGCTTTATAACCAAATTTCGATGTCAGACGCAACTGATCCTCACTTACTTTAAACATACGCAACGTATCACTTGGCGTAGAGAAGAAACCTGCGCGCCAATCGATCTCATTATCAAACTGAATATTTTTATCGTCACGGTATTCAAAACGGCGATTAAATGTTGCCAGTAACGAGATATTACTCTCACCCCCCTGATGCCAGTTATCAGATATATAATTCTGCGTAAACTGCACGTTAGCTACCGAGAAGTTTTTCCAGTACGATAATTTTTGTTTTACACCTTTAATCTGACTAGGAGTACTTGGCAACTTAAATTCTTCCGGACGAAACAAGTCTGCAAAAGGAGTTCCTTTAGCCGCTTCTTTCTCAAGCTTCTCCAAATCCTCTTTTTTAGGCAGCTTATTAATACGATAACGTACTAAATAGGGATCCATAACAGCAGCCTGACGCATAACAACCCGTCCCAGAGAATCTGCAAAAATCTGATTTTGCAACCATTTATCATCAACCGACAAACGGAGCTCTTCGTAAGTAACCGGCACGTATTTATTATATAGCCCTAACGAATCCGGCAAAACCTTCCCATCAAACACCAACGGCAAATAAATACGATTTACCGGGATCGAGTCAGAATTTTGTAATTCGTATAATGAGCCGTAACCATTGGGTAACGTCATCATTCTCACCAAATTCTCACCTTGAGAAAAAGCATGGAATGCAAACAAAAAACCTGAAATTGTTAATAACAGTCTTAACTTCATTATAATTGGTTAGTTTAGAATTTTCGAAACAAAAATAATGAAACAAATGAAGAACTAAGATTTTTTCTCCTAAAATAAAAAAAAGAGGAAACATCCGGCATGGATATTTCCTCTCTTTATATATTGATAATGTATTAATTACAATACACCAATTTCTGTCAATACGTTGTTAGTTGCACGAACTGCAGCAGCGCTCTTCTCGAACAATGCTTTTTCTTCTTCGTTCAATTCAATTTCTAACACTTTCTCAACACCGTTACGACCAATAACAGCAGGAACACCGATACAGATATCGTTTTGTCCGTACTCACCTTCTAAGAATACACAAGAAGTGATAACTTTTTTCTGATCGCGAAGGATTGATTCACAAACGTAAGCTGCAGCAGCACCCGGAGCCATCCAAGCAGAAGTACCTAGAAGACCAGTCAAAGTAGCACCACCAACCATTGTATCAGCAGCAACTTTATTCAAAGTCTCTGCATCAGCAAATTGAGTTACAGGAATACCTTTGTATGTAGCCAAACGAGTCAATGGAATCATTGTAGTATCACCGTGACCACCAATAACCATACCTTCAACTTCGTTGATATTTACGTTTAATGCTTTGCTTAAGTAACATTTGAAACGTGAGCTATCCAAAGCACCACCCATACCAAACACTTGGTTTTTAGGAAGACCTGTTGATTTAAGAGCTAAATAAGTCATTGGGTCCATTGGGTTAGATACGATTAAGATAATCGCTTTAGGAGAAAATTTAAGAATTTGCTCAACTACGCTCTTAACGATACCTGCGTTAACACCGATCAACTCTTCACGAGTCATACCTGGTTTACGTGGAAGACCAGAAGTAATAACAACAACATCTGAATCTGCAGTTGCAGCATAGTCGTTTGTTACACCTGTGATTTTAGTATCGAAATCCATCAATGTAGAAGTTTGGAAAATATCCAATACTTTACCTTCTGCAAAACCTTCTTTGATATCAAGAAGAACAACTTCACTTGCAATTTCTCTAACTGCTAAAACATTTGCACAAGTAGCACCTACGTTACCTGCACCTACTACGGTAATTTTTGCCATAATTAAATTAATAATTGGAATTAAATAGTGTCAGTTAATTCTATGCAAATATAACAAAAAGATAGAAGCTAGCAACAATAATCTCAAAAAAGCGCATCTATGATTTAGCATACAAGATCATTCATTTAGCTAATAAGCCAATTAATTAGCAAATAGAGAGTATAAAAAAAGCAGAATGTCTAAAAAAACATCCTGCTTTATTCTATAGAAATCTAAAATTATTTCTCGATACCTACTAACTCAACTTCGAATACCAATGTTGAGTTCGGAGTGATTTTATCTCCCATCTGACGATCACCGTAAGCGATATCAGAAGGAATATAAAGAATATATTTCGAACCTGCCGGCATTAATTGTAGCGCTTCAGTCCATCCCGGAATAACCTGATTAACACCAAACACTACATCATTACCGCTATCAAACTCAGTACCATCAATTAATGTACCTTTGTAGTTAACTTTTACGCGATCTGTAGCAGCAGGAGTCTTACCATTTCCTTTAGTTACAACTTTATACTGTAAACCTGAAGCTGTTGTCTGAACACCTTCTTTAGTTTTATTTTCTGCTAAGAATTTTTCTCCTGCAGCTTTGTTCGCAGTAGCAGCTTCTGCAGCTTTGCGAGCTTCTTCCTGTTGTTTTGGAGATTGGTAGTTACGGAAATATTCCATAGCTTGCTCAGCAGACATAGACATAGTTGAATCACCTTCCAACGCACGTTTGAAAGCGTCTACCAAAATCTTTTTATTTGGCTCCTGATCTGTTCTTGCCTTGATTTCACTTGAAGCCTGACCTGCATTTTGTAAAGCAATGATATAAGCCATTTCTTTACCTAAACCAGCTTCGAATCCCATAATCATAGAATCCTTTTTACCTGGTCCGCCAGGAAGTTGATCCATATACATTTTGAAGTTATTACCAACGATAACTCCTAATGCCATACTTAAAGAATCCACATCACTTGATGCTTTTCCAGATGTAGACCCTGCATTATCACAAGATGTCAATCCTGTTCCCAAAGTAGCTGCTGCAAGAGCAATGATAGCTAATTTTTTCATGTTTATCACAGTTTATTTATTTGTTTATTGTTTTTGAATTATAGCACTTCTAACAATTCAACTTCGAATACCAAAGTACTGAAAGGCATGATAGCCTGACCTGCACCTCTTTCTCCGTATGCCAATTGAGAAGGAATGAATAATCTCCAACGAGATCCTTCTTTCATTAATTGCAATGCTTCAACCCAACCCGGAATAACCTGATTAACTCCAAAAGTAGCTGGCTCGCCTCTTTGTTCTGATGAATCAAACACAGTTCCGTCGATTAATGCACCTGTATAATGACATTTCACCTGATCAGTTGCAGAAGGTTGTTTTCCTTCTCCTTCTTTAAGGATTTCATATTGCAATCCGCTAGGTAAAGTAACAACATTTGGATTCTTTTTGTTCTCTGCAAGAAACTCTTCGCCCATCACCTTATTTTGTTCCAACTGGAACTTTTGAAGGTTTGTAAAGTATTCGTTCATGATCTCTTTAGCTTCCTCATAAGAAAGAGCTGGTTCACCACCCTCAAAAACTGCTGCTACTGCTGCTGTAAAATCTTCAACGTTCAACTCTTTAATTCCTGTTGCTTTGAAGTTATTTGCGATGCTTAATCCTAAAGCATAACTAATTTTGTCCATGCGTAAAAAAATATTATTATGAATAATGGGCAAAAATATAAACATTTTATTGAATTCCTATTTATTTATTTGGTGAAATCAAGACTTATCTCATATTTTTACAAATAAAATAAATAAACACTTGATACCTATGTCTGTACAAAAAACTAAAATAGTCGTTCTTACCGGCGCAGGCATGAGCGCAGAGAGCGGTATAAAAACCTTTCGTGATCATGATGGTTTATGGGAAAATCATCGTGTAGAGGATGTTGCTTCGATTGAAGGCTGGTACCGGAATCCCAAACTCATCCTTGATTTTTATAATGAACGCAGAAAGCAACTCTTTGATGTTTCTCCAAACAAAGGACATCTGCTACTTGCTTCATTGGAAGACAAATACGAGGTCACTATTATAACTCAAAATGTGGATGATTTGCACGAACGTGCAGGTAGTTCTCATATTATTCACTTACATGGTGAACTTCTCAAAGTCAAATCCGAAAAATACGACAATCTTATCTACACCCTCGATAAGGATCATGCTGAAATACATCTGGGAGACACCTGCAAAAAGGGAGCTCAGTTACGTCCCTGTATCGTTTGGTTCGGAGAAGCTGTACCCAAAATAGAAGAAGCCATAAGGTATGTTCAGGATGCTGACATACTATTAATAATCGGAACATCTCTTCAGGTATATCCAGCAGCCGGATTACTAAACTATGCTCCCAAAAATTGTCCTGTATATTTCATTGATCCTGTCATCCCTGACACAGTTAAAAACATGACTATACACAGTATCGAAAAAGGAGCTTCTGAAGGTGTAGCTACATTTATCAAACTATTGAAAAACAAATAAAAAAAGCAGACTAAACGGTTAAAGATTCTAATAAATACGAGTAACGTCCTTTTTTAAGAAGTATTTAGCCTCTAAATCATTAACTTTGCAGCATTATAACAATTACAATAGATATAACAAATCTAAAAGAAAGCTCTATTTTCTCATTCCCAGGAATAACGAAAAGAAAACAGCTTCTTTCATATGTGTAAATATATAACCCAATGAAGTTAAACGAAATAGAGATAATGGCACCAGCCGGTTCTTACGAATCACTTGCTGCTGCCATTCAAGGAAAAGCAGATTCAATCTACTTTGGTATTGAAGGTTTGAATATGCGTGCTAAGTCTTCTAACAATTTTACAATTGAAGATCTTCATAAAATCGCTTCAATCTGTCGCGAAAATAACATGAAGAGCTACCTGACTGTAAATACAATTATCTACAACGATGATTTGGAGCTAATGCGAAAAATCATTGATGCTGCCAAAGAAGCACAAATCTCAGCAATTATCGCCAGTGATGTTGCGGCAATGGTTTATGCACATACGATTGGTGTTGAAGTACACCTTTCGACTCAGCTTAATATCACAAACACAGAAGCACTAAAGTTTTACGCTCAATTCGCAGATGTTGTTGTTTTAGCTCGTGAGCTAAACATGGATCAGGTAGCAGGTATTTACAAAGATATTATCGAACAAAAGATCACTGGTCCAAGCGGCGAATTGATCCGTATCGAGATGTTCTGCCACGGAGCACTTTGCATGGCTGTTTCGGGTAAATGCTATCTTTCACTTCATGAGAAAAACACATCGGCTAACCGCGGAGCTTGTTCTCAAATGTGTCGCAGAAGTTATTTAGTGACAGACAAAGAAACAGGAGAACAATTAGCTATTGATAATGAATACATCATGTCGCCGAAAGATTTGAAAACGATCCACTTCTTAGATCGTATGATCAAAGCCGGTGTTCGAGTTCTGAAGATCGAAGGACGTGCACGCGGACCGGAATATGTAAGAACAGTTGTTGAAGCATATAAAGAAGCTGTAACATGCATCGTAAATGAGGACTTCACTGAAGAAAAGGTAAAGAACTGGAATGAGCGTTTATATACTGTATTCAACCGTGGATTCTGGGATGGCTATTACTTAGGTAAAAAGCTTGGTGAATGGAGTCCTAATTATGGCTCTGAAGCAACAAAAAAGAAAATGTATATTGGTAAAGGAATGAAATACTTCTCCAATATTGGTGTTGCAGAGTTCTTAATGGAAACACAAAACCTGAAAGTCGGAGACGAAGTTTTAATTACAGGACCAACTACCGGAGCTGTATTTATAACGATTGATGAACTTCGTGTCGATTATAAAGTAGTAACTGAGGCTAAAAAAGGAGACCTTGTCTCATTCAAAGTTCCTGAAAAAGTAAGACCTTCAGACAAACTATTTAAAATGATAAAAAATGAGTCTTTAATGGCTTAATACCAATACACCTAAGAAAAAGGGATTACTCAATTATGAATAATCCCTTTTCTTCTTTTTATTTAAACTTATGAGCCAAACCTCTGGCTTTTTCCTGGATTGCACAATCCATTGCTCCTTCCGGATTTATTATTATATGATGCGAAATGCGATTTACATACTCATCTACCGTAGCAAAAGTCAGGACACCTTCTGAAAGCATCCGATCGTTATCTTTCGCATCACTCATCCGGATATAAACAACTAAAGCACTATGTCCTGTTTCTACCAGATAAGAATCAAAACGAAGAATATCTCCCGCCTTAATCGGAGCTAAAATTTCCATTCCATGTATCTTCTGACAATACACAGATTTGGGCTCAACCAACAAGGCCAGATTCATAAAACCTGCTTCAATAAACCACTCGGCAAAGCGGGCTGCATATAAAGTACTATGCATATTTAAATCGGGAATACGAACTAAGTGATAGTTTGTAAAATGATGTAATGCCATATTTTTAAGATATTTATATATTCAAAAAAAATCAAACAATCATTTGTAAAACAACCATTCTTTATATTTAGTTTTTAAGACATTAGACATTAAAGACTCCTGATATGTTAATTCATAAAGCTTAACATGATTTCCCGAAAAAGAATATTCAAAAAGAATTTGTTGAGTCAATCCTTTTTATACATTTGCCCGATTTTTAGAATCATCTTCGTAAAACGCATCTGAATAACTTAGTAAATCATACTTTTTTGTAAGTATCTGAGATGTTAAAATCTTATGTTATGCGTTTTCTTTTGGGGAAATCGTATCTTTCAGCTCCACTTTAGGGTACGATTTCTTTTTTTCTTCAAGACTTGTCAATTATCTCAAACTTAGCACCTTTCCTATTTGTTTATTTTATAACTTTGGAACTGAATTTATAATCTGATAAATCAAAACAAAATGCACAAAAAACTTTATCGCAGTTCAACTGATAAAATGATCGCCGGTGTATGCGGAGGATTAGGTGACTACTTCAATGTAGACCCGACGCTTATACGGTTAGGTGCTGTTATATTACTATTTATTACAGCATTATTCCCAACAATTATTGCGTATATTATTGCTGCAATTATTGTTCCTGTCAAACCTGTTTATTAAAACAATGGATTTTAAACTAATTTCTAAATACAAACCTACGGGAGATCAACCCGAAGCAATAGAACAATTAGTTGATGGATTTAATTCCGGAGCCAATTATCAAACCCTTTTAGGTGTGACCGGCTCCGGAAAAACCTTTACTGTTGCCAATTTTATTGAACGTGTACAGCGCCCTACGCTGGTATTAAGCCATAATAAAACATTAGCGGCACAGCTCTATGGGGAATTCAAACAATTTTTTCCGGAAAATGCGGTTGAGTATTTTGTCTCTTACTATGATTATTATCAACCGGAGGCTTATATCCCGACAACAGATACTTATATCGAAAAAGATTTAGCCATCAACGAAGAAATCGAAAAGCTAAGGTTATCTACAACCTCCTCTCTTTTATCGGGTAGACGAGACGTGATTGTCGTTTCGTCCGTATCGTGCTTATATGGTATCGGGAATCCCGAAGATTTTCACAGCCAGGCTGTCAATATAAAAGTCGGTCAGACAATAACCCGTAACGTTTTCTTACGTTCACTGGTATCAGGTTTATATTCCCGAAATGAGGTACAACTTTCGCATGGTCAATTTCGAGTAAAAGGGGATACAATTGAGATCTTCTTAGCCTATACTGATTTAATTCTGCGGGTCATTTTCTGGGGTGATGAAATTGAGTCAATCGAAACTGTAGACCCGGTTAACAATATCGTTCTGGAGAAATTCGGGGAATATCGCGTATATCCAGCCAATATATTCGTTACTACACAGGAGCGAATTAACAGTGCTATTGCACAAATAGAGATCGATCTGGGAAAACAAGTTGAATTCTTTGAGTCAATCGGCAAAAATTATGAGGCCAAGCGACTCTATGAACGGGTGACTTACGATGTAGAAATGATTCGGGAAATCGGACATTGCTCTGGCATCGAAAATTACTCTCGCTATTTTGACGGCCGGGCTCCCGGCACACGTCCATTCTGTTTGCTCGACTATTTTCCGAAAGATTTCCAGGTGGTTATTGACGAAAGTCATGTTACTATTCCGCAAATCAGAGCCATGTATGGCGGAGATCATTCACGCAAACAAAATCTGGTAGAATATGGATTCAGACTTCCGGCTGCAATCGATAACAGACCTCTTAAATTTGAAGAGTTCGAAACCATCGTTCCGTCTACCTTATTTGTAAGTGCAACACCAGCTGACTATGAGTTGATAAAATCGGAAGGTGTAGTCGTTGAACAGGTTATTCGACCGACCGGACTATTGGATCCGATTATCGAAGTCCGACCAAGCCTCAATCAGATAGATGATCTCATGGAAGAAATACAACAGACTATTGAGCGTAATGAGCGGACCTTAGTTACAACTCTTACCAAAAGAATGGCAGAAGAGTTGAATGACTATCTCAATCGTCTTGATTTCAAATGCGCTTATATACACTCTGATGTTGACACATTAGAGCGGATTCGCATTATGGATGACTTACGCAGTGGTGTATATGATGTATTGATCGGTGTCAATCTCCTTCGTGAAGGACTTGACTTACCCGAAGTATCACTCGTTGCTATTATTGATGCCGATAAAGAGGGATTCCTTCGCTCTCATCGATCACTGACACAAACGGCGGGTCGTGCAGCGCGTAATCTGAACGGGCGGGTTATTATGTATGCCGACAAAATAACGGATAGTATGCAAAAAACGATTGACGAAACAAACAGACGTCGTGAAAAGCAGCTTGCCTATAACGAAAAGCATGGCATCACTCCTCAGGCTATTCAGAAAGCTAAAACGAATATTCTTAACGACGCATTACGTCCTAAAGAGGAACCTCTGCCTTATACGGATGCACCAACAATCAATGTAGCTGCCGATCCGGTTGTTCAGTATATGGCGAAACCTGATTTAGAGAAACTCATCGAAACGACACGTAAGAATATGATGAGTGCTGCTAAAAAACTCGAATTTATCGAAGCTGCTCAATATCGGGACGAGTTAATGAAGCTGGAAGAAATGTTAGCCAAAAAGGTCCAGAAATGAGTTGAATCCGGATTGGTTTGAATGTTTTTCATCCTAACGTGATAAAAAACTGCTTTCAAATTTGCTTAAATAAAATATTCCTACTACTTTTGCATCGCAATTGAGATAAAACGCTCGATAGCGATGCCTTCTGGAGAGATGGCAGAGTGGTCGAATGCGGCGGTCTTGAAAACCGTTGTACTGCAAGGTACCGGGGGTTCGAATCCCTCTCTCTCCGCAAAAAGCGCTGGAAACAAAAGTTTTCAGCGCTTTTTTTGTTAATTTACACACACTCCTATCATTTCATCTTCCACAAAAATTCTATATCTTTATCGCGGATTGAGGTGACATTAAATCCACTGAATAAATACTAAACTCTTTTTCAATGTACACAGTCATCAAAAGAATGGAGGTTTCCGCAGCTCATAGCCTGTCACTCTCCTATCCAAGTAAATGTGAGCAACTTCATGGTCACAACTGGATTATTACTGTCTATTGCCGCTCCCGCGAATTAAATGCAGATGGAATGGTAGTCGATTTTACTCACATCAAACAAGTCGTGATGGATCAGCTGGATCACAAAAACATTAACGATATTGTTCCACTGAATCCAACAGCCGAGAATATGGCAAAATGGATCTGCGATCAAATCCCCGAATGTTATAAAGTAGAAGTTCAGGAATCGGAAGGAAATACGGCTATCTATGAGAAAGATTAATGAAATATTCTACAGCCTTCAGGGCGAAGGTTATTATACAGGAGTTCCGTCCGTTTTTATACGCTTCTCCGGATGTAATCTCAAATGTTCTTTTTGCGACACAGAACATGAAACAGGCACTCTAATGAGTGACGAACAAATCCTCGAACAGATTAATGGCTATCCCAGCAATCAGGTCGTTCTTACAGGAGGTGAACCTTCTCTTTGGATAGATCAGGATTTTATTGACTTGTTACATGCTGCCGGCAAATATATTTGCATCGAAACGAACGGAACAAAAACACTACCTCATCACATTGACTGGATAACCTGTTCTCCGAAAGAAGGTGGGGAAGTCTGTCTACAACGAATTGATGAACTAAAGCTCGTTTTTACAGGAGAAGATCCTGAATCATGGCTTCAGAGACCAGCCAGATATCACTTTCTGCAACCCTGCTCAGGAGAAAACACAAACGAAGTTATTGATTACATACTACGCCATCCTCAATGGAGATTAAGTCTTCAGACACATAAATTAATCAATATCCAATAACTAAGCTTATTTTTATACGAAACAAAGCCATTGACTCCATCTATCTGAAAAAGGGAGTTAATGGTTTTGTTGTTTTAGTCACCTAGATGCAATGACCCATAGCTATCGAAATATTTAAATTTCTCAACATCATTTATTTTTAACTAAATAACACACACTTCACCTCATCTTTTACTTACTAAAAGAAATAGAATTTATATATTCGTTTACTGTATTAATCGGATAAACGCTAAATTTAATCGAAATAATGCAACTTTTAAAATCTAAGTAACTGACTAATAATAATCAGAAACCACTAACACCAAATTTATGATGAAACTAAAGCATTTTTCGCTACTGCTTCTATTGAGCATAAGCATTTTTACTTATGCCAATACTCCCACAAAAAAGGGATTTAGCAAAATGAAAACCATTTACACAACTGCAATTCGCACGTTGAGCGATGTAAAAACACCTAAACAACTACCAGCAGCTATTGTTGAATTAAATAAAATTCAAAAGAAGGCAGCTAAAGATCCACAGGTAAATATAATATTAGCTTTAACAAAGGCTAATTGTCCGGTTCCGTTTAAAACTGATTTCGAAGAAATTCAGTCTCTTCAGACTGAATTAAAAGATGCAGGGAAACGTCTTGCTATGGGTGGTATTCTGCAAGATGGAGTCAGCGCAAATGCATACAAACAGTTCGCCGATCAATTTATTCCCGCTGCAACAGAAGATGAAGCACCTTTAAATGAAGGAGCGCCATTCGAAACGAAAGAAGCACGCGATAAAAGAATGAAATGGTGGAGAGACGGTAAATTCGGAATGTTTGTTCATTACGGCTTATATTCAGGACTTGCCGGAGAAGTAAAAGGTCAGAAGTACGAAGGATGCGTTGAATGGATCCAAATGCAATCAGGTCTGGATAGCGATACATACGCCGCTGAAGCTCTGCCTAAATTTACGCCAAAAGAAGGCAAAGCTACCGAGTGGGTGAAACTGGCAAAAGAATCCGGTTGCAAGTACATCGTTATGACCAGCCGTCATCACGAAGGATTCAATATGTTTGACACCGAACATTCTGATTTCAATATAATGAAAACAAAAGGTATCAATATCGCAGACGAGTATGCAAAAGCTTGTGAAGAATATGATATCAAAGCCGGGTATTATGTATCTCTTTTAGACTGGAGTCATCCTGACTATGACCCTACCGATTCAGGCATCTCTTATCCACAAGGTAACTATGATGCAGCAAAACGCGGAGAACGTAAATTCGGAAATCATGAAAAGTATAAAGAGTATCTTTTCAATATCTTCGATGATCTGACATCCAATTACAAAGTAGATTTGGTATGGTGGGATTTCAGTCAGCCAAAATTTCAGGGAGATCATGCCTGGGGAGCAACCCGATTAATGAAAACGCTTTTCGACAAAAACCCGAATGCTATTCAAAACAATCGTCTTTATCATTCTGACAATCATATCAGCGAAGGAGGTATTAAAGTTACTCCTACATGGAAAGGAGACTATTCGACAGCCGAACATCACATCCCTGCAACAGGTATTGATGGTGACTGGGAAGCATGTCAGACACTAAACGGAACCTGGGGATATTCGGCAGACAATCAGAAATGGAAAACATCGGACGAATTAATTCGTGAATTGATCGATGTCGTAAGCCGCGGCGGAAACTTCTTATTGAACATCGGCCCTGAACCTGATGGATCAATTCCGGCTGAAAGTATTCGTTTATTTCAGGAGATCGGAGCATGGATGGATATCAACAGTGAAGCTATTTATGAAACACGTGCTAATCCTTTTGATGTAGAATTCAAATGGGGACGTGTTACCCGTAAAGGTGATGATACTCTTTATTTCTTTGTTTACGAAAAACCTGAAAACGGTATTTTACAAATCCCTT
>JBOFIZ010000127.1:0-2087 GCA_051650425.1 Bacteroidales bacterium | reverse complement strand
CATCAATTGCTATCCGGTTTATTTCAATCCTTTACTCAGAAATTTAACTGGGGATATTTTGATTCATATCCGAATGAAGAGATTGGCAAAATCGGAGCCGGGTTCAGTTTAGCTATGATGGCAAAATATGGAGCAGACTAGAAACCGGATTTTTTCTATGCTGAGAAGTATTTTAAAGTTTTCCCTGATTTAAAAACGGAATCAACTTTTAGAGAAAAAATTCCTGGTCAAAGCTGTTATGCAATCAGAACCTTCCCACGCTTTATGCTTGAGTTTGGACTTATTGAATGCAAGAAAGAAAAAGCTGAATTTGAAAATGAGGGTTATGTCTCGTTTAACTTCGAAAAATATACCCGCAAAACACCTTTGTTTGATAAGATGCTGACTATTAAGTAAAGAGCGGAGTGATAGATTTAACTTTACGATAGGGCATTTGCCGTATTGAAAAGATACTCTTATTTTGTTTTGGCAGGTGCATTTTATTTCACTTTAGCCAATCGAATTGGTGTATTACCAAAGAAACGTGATGCCATAATCAAGATGTTTTCTGCAGATTACCCACAAATTGAAGAACTCATCAGCCGCTCATTCCTGGATACCAAAACCAAGCGAATGTATCTTCGATCTTATCAAGAGCGAAAGAGTAGATTTACGAGACTATAGATTAGGTGTTTTAAACTCTTTAGTTTAAAATTACGGTGAAGTTAAAAGAGAATATGAAGCCAGCTGATTGATACTGCAAATTCTGCAGGCAAAGCATAAAAAAAGCGGCGGGAACTTTTGTTTCCGGCGCTTTAAGCAGAGAGATTATTTATGGTTCAATAACTACAATTTTACTTTCTCACGATACTCTGTTGGCGTTAAATGAACGATCCGTGAGAATTGGGTGCTGAAGTGAGAGAAGGTGTTAAATCCTACCTGAAAAGCTATTTGTGAGACAGTCATATCCGAACAGCGAAGCAATCCGCAAGCCTTCTCTATCCGCAAACGATTGGAAAACTCAAATAGGGTAAATCCGGTTTGTTTTTTAAACGACCTGCATAGTGCACTTCTGTTTATGCCTATGTGTTTAGATAAATCGTCAAGCGAAAATTTTTCATGGAAATGAGTGTAAAGATAGTCGTACACTTTCTCAAGATTTGATTGAGGGTTATGCTTGTTTACAGAAGACAGACAATGAGTGCTTAGTGTTTGTCTGGTATTTTGCTCCTTTATTAAAGCATGTAGCAGTTCAAATAAATAACCGGTTTTTTGAAATCCTGAACTGCGCTTTATCTTACGACTTATTGATATAGCTTTTCTGTATAAGGTCTCAGATGTGTATAAATAGCCTTGTCCGGCCTTTTTTAAATATTCCATTTCGGCCTGAAGTTCAGAGATAGCAGCACACCATGACAATGTGGATTGCGGAATATGAATAAGTATACCTTTTGAGTCTGGAGAATAACTACCGGGACCGTGAGGTAAATCACTTCCAAATACGACTACCGATCCCTTTTCAATTTTTTGTAACATACAATTTACCATAAGTTCAATGCTCCCTTGTTCAAGTATCGCAATTTCAAGAGAGTTATGGAAATGATAACCCGGGGGTGTGTGCAGAACACTACTTGACGCATCAAGGAATTCTATTTGTATGATAGAATTGATGTTTTCAACTGATTGTAACTGTATGGGTTCTTTTTTCATAGTGCAAATAAAGTGAATAACTCTGCAAATATAAAGAAGTCTTTAAGGAGTCAGGTGTAATATCTTTGCAGAAAAATATTCAAATGAAAAATAAGAGTGTATTTCTGGTTAATACTGCATTGCTTGTAGTCGGATTTCTCACAGCTATAAGTTCTGTACAGTTAGAAGTATCAAGTGGGAGAGATTATTCGGGCATTAGCTTCGATCGTTGGGTTTGGCTGCATATGGTCATCTGTTTGATCTGTATGATCGGAGTTGGATATCACCTGTATTTGCACTGGGCTGGAGTGAGCAAATGGTTGTCGGGAATCGCTACATTAAAATCCAAACAAACCAAATGGCTTGTTTGGTTATCTGTTATTACATTCTTATCGGGAATCTTATCGGGAGTCTCATTC
>JBOFIZ010000126.1:0-1285 GCA_051650425.1 Bacteroidales bacterium | reverse complement strand
ATTCAGGAGTTATGATTAATGGTGAGCTTTTCCCGGGCAAACGTAAAGGAGAGCATAATCAGATTGCCATGTATCTTGAGTTTGATATTCCGGAAGGAAAAGATCTGATTGTGAAAGTTGCTTCATCATTCATCTCGCCTGAACAAGCTGAGCTGAACTTGCAAAGAGAAATCGGTGATCGTTCATTTGATATGGTCATGGAGGAATCAAAAAAGATCTGGAATGAGAATTTAGGAAAAATCGTGGTTGAAGATCCGAATGAAGAAAACAAACGTGTATTCTATTCATGCCTTTACCGTACGTTACTATTCCCGAGATCATTCTATGAGTTCAATGCGGAAGATAAACCGGTTTATTACAGTCCGTATGATGGTAAAATCTACGATGGTTATATGTTTACCGATAACGGATTCTGGGACACATTCCGTGCCGTTCATCCATTTTTTACTATCTTTTATCCGGAGTTGACTGAAAAGATCGTACAATCATTGGTTGATGTGTATGAACAAAGCGGATTCTTCCCTGAATGGATGAGTCCGGGTCACAGAGGCTGTATGATCGGAAATAATTCAGTATCGCTTATTGCGGATGCCTGGATCAAAGGAATTACTAATTTCGATCAGGAGAAAGCATTGGAAGGTATGCTTAAAACCACCAACTCACGCGGGCGTGAAACGTCTGTCGGAAGACATGGTTTCGAAGAATATAACAAACTGGGGTATGTTCCTTATCCGAACTTCAATGAAGCTACGGCCAAAACATTGGAATATGCTTACAATGACTGGTGTATTTCCCGTTTCGCAGAAGGACAGGGCAATAAAGAAGTACAGGCAGATTATCAGAAGAAATCGATGAATTACAAAAATCTATTCGATCCTGCTTACGGCTTTATGCGTGCTAAAAATGCAAAAGGAGAATGGATTGAATCATTCGATCCGGTTGAATGGGGTGGGCCGTTTACTGAAGGTTCTTCGTGGCATTATACATGGAGCGTATTCCATGATCCTCTAGGACTGGCTAAACTGATGGGTGGTCCTGAAAAAATGGCTGATAAGTTAGATTCTATGTTTGTTGTGGCTCCTGATTATAAAGTCGGAACTTATGGTTTCGTGATTCATGAGATTGCTGAAATGGTAGCTCTGAATATGGGACAATATGCTCACGGAAATCAGCCGGTGCAACATGCGATTTATCTGTATAACTACACAGACAGACCCTGGAAAGCCCAATATCACTTGCGTGATGTAATGACCAAACTTTATAACTCTTCACCGAAAGGATATTG
>JBOFIZ010000125.1:0-4694 GCA_051650425.1 Bacteroidales bacterium | reverse complement strand
CCTATACTTATAACTAACCCGACACCTACACCTGTCAGTAAATCTGTAAATACAACAGCTAGCATTGTTGCTATAAAAGGTATAAACTGTAAGCGTCCTTTATGCCAGAAATGAGCAAATACAGCAGGACGAGCTAATTTATAACCTACCAAAATCAAAACTGCTGAGAGTGTTGCCAATGGTATAAGATTCAATACTGCCGGTATCAGTAAAACACAGACTAAAAGCAATAATCCGTGAATTATTGCCGAAATCTTAGATGTTGCACCTGCACGGGCATTTGCAGAACTGCGTACAACAACTGACGTCATAGGTAAACCGCCGATCAATGAGCTAAGCAGATTGCCTAACCCTTGAGCTTTTAATTCACGATTCGTATCAGTCGTGTGTTTATTCGGATCCATTTTATCAGCAGCTTCAATACAAAGTAATGTTTCAATAGATGCAACCATCGCTATGGTCGCTCCTAAAATCCATACTTTCGAATTTAGCAAACCTGAAAAATCAGGAAAGACAACCAATTGACTCAATTGTTCCATATTGCTCACTACAGGTAACTCTACAAGCATCGATTCTGTTACATACAAAGGAGAGTCTATTGCTTTGAATAAAGCATTCAAAGCAATACTGAATATTACAGCTACCAGCGCTCCCGGCACCATTTTCAGCTTACGTAATATCCGGACTTTCTCCCAAACCAATAAAAGAATAATCGACAGCACTGTTATTAAGACAGCACCCGGATGAATCTGAGATATAATATGTTGGATAAATAATTTCGGATCAGCCAACAGAAATGCGATCAATGAGTCTGACTCACCACCAGTAATCTGATACCCAAGCGCATAGGGTATCTGCTTTAATACAATAATTACTCCGATACCTGCAAGCATCCCTTCTATAACATTATTAGGAAAATAGTTTGAGATACTGCCTGCACGTAAAAAGCCAAAAATAATCTGGATAAATCCGGCAACGACTCCGGCTAATAATAACAGTTCGAATGAGCCTAATTCGGTTATACCTGCTACAAGTATTGCAGTAAGTCCGGCTGCAGGTCCCGATACGCTGATAGATGAATTACTCAATGCTCCGACAACAATACCTCCGATAATTCCGGAGATAATTCCTGCCAAAGGAGGCGCACCGGATGCCAATGCGATTCCTAAACAAAGTGGTAGTGCGACCAGAAAAACGACCAGTCCCGGCGAAAAATTAGATTTAATGCGCGTATATAAATTTGAATTTTGCATAGTTTGTTAGCAAAAAGATATAACGATCCTCTACATACAATAGTAATCGTATGTATCGGGTTAAAATCTTCTTTTAATTTGATTAGTTAGACATAAAGATCTTGCCTTATCTTTCCTTAAAGACAGGAGTACAGTTTATGCATTGAAACAAACGGAATGTTTCAACAAACAGAATTATATGCAAAATTGAAATTCGGGAGGTGGTGACTGGAATTCAATATGAGGTGGATTGTGATTATCACCCGATCGATCCATTTTAGCGTTTTTCAGATTCGTAATACTATTTCGTTTCATCATTTGCATCGAAGAAAACAGGTCTTCTTCTAATTGTGATGAGTCTTCTTCCATTGATTGAGAGGCTGAGTCCTCTGCTGTATTATTTGCCTGATCACTATTCATAAAATCAGCGATAAGCGATAAACACAGATCTGAATCTGTATTCTCGAGCACTGCATAATCAGGAGTCTTTTCCCAAAGAGATACCACAGACATATTCACATAACCTACCATCGTAAAAGAAACGATAATAAGCCATACAATAATTTGCGATAATATGTTCTTAATCTCTTTAATCAAAACGTTTAATTTTGGTGTGTGCTTTTTTTATTGTTACCAAAAATAAGAATTTGAAAGATAACTTCCAAATGTGATATGATTTTGTAACAGAAATTTAATATAAGCTACCTGTTTTACATTCAACACAAAATAACCTAACTCACTTATATTCACTACCACAAGTAGTCAAAAGTCCACACCAATAAAGAAAACACAATAATATTTAAGCAAGTTGTAATAATAACAATTTTAATCCAAAACCTCTCTGATTGCTCTCAACAGAGACCAGCGGTTATCATACGATACATCCGTTGCCAGATCCCAAAACATGACTCCTCTCAAATTCTTGTAACGCGCATAAGTTGTTTTTTGCTTCACCTCATCCTGCCCGTTAAATATATAAGACTGTCCGTTATAAATCACTTTATTAATCATCGGATTATTTATCAGATCAGCCTCTACAAAATTAAAATAGGCTGTACTTTGTCTGGAGCCATCTGCTGCCACTCCGTAAAATGGAATCCCGGGAACAAGTTTATGGGGAGGAATCCCATAAGTAAGCACTTTATTAACATCTTTGATATACTGAGCATAAGAAAAACGTACAGGCGAGGGACCATAGCATTGAAGGGAGGCATAGTTTATTGCATCGATAGCATCCGAATGAATCCGATAAGATATCGGGTGAAGTGAAACTGTCAGCAACAGATCCGGCCCTATCTCACGACGAAGTTCTGTTATTAATAAACTGTAATCTGAATATTCCTGCTCTGTCTGCGCCCATTCAAAATCCAGATCAACCCCTTTTGCGGCAGTACGATCTAAAAGTTGCTTAACCTGAGTAACGAATTTCTTTCTGGAAGACGCACGTGTAATCATTACCTTCCAATTATCCCCTCCACTTATACCTATACGCAAGGATACAGAATCTGAGATTTGTTGTCTCACTTTTTGTATAAGATCTGTCAAACCGCCGGTATCCAGGTCAGACACACGAAATTTCTCATATACAAGGGAGCCATTTTGATCCGGCTCGACTCCTAAACAAATCAGATCCGTACAAGCATTCATACTGACAGGCCTAATACGATTCTGATTATAAAAATTGCCACGAATATAAGAACTCACAACAAATGATTCCTGAGCATAAACTCCTATAAATACAAGTAAAAGACTTAAAATTAAAAACGTTTTTTTCATATCCTGGTTATTAGCGAAACTACAAACTTACAAATAACAGTGTATCTGTCACTCTTCTTTTGAAAACATCTTACATTATACTAAACTCAAAATAAAGGATAATGGTTCTCTTGCTAATATTTATACTTATCTTTGCATACAATAGAACGAAAATTAAGTATACGAAAACAATGAGAGAAAATAACAAGGCTATTTTTTATGCCCTTATCGCTGTATTAAGCTGGTCGACTGTTGCAACAATGTTTAAGACTGCCCTTAAATTCTATACCCATTTCGAAATGCTTATCGTAGCAACACTCACTTCGCTGGTTATTTTTGCAGTTGCGCTAACTCTCCGTTCCGGTTGGAGTGAACTAAAAAAACTGACTAAGGCTGACTGGGGACGCTTTGCTTTAATCGGTATGATTAATCCCTTAGCCTATTATCTGGTTTTGTTCAAAGCGTACGCTCTTCTGCCTGCACAAATCGCTCAACCGATCAACTACTTCTGGCCTATTATTTTATTAGTGCTACTGGCTATATTTGCAAAACAGCCCATCGCACCACATAAATACATCGGAATGGCGATGTCACTGGGAGGTGTTACACTTATATCATTTGGCTCAGGATCCATTGGTGGATCCGATCTCTCTGTATCGGGAATTGGATTAGCCTTTCTCAGCGCATTTCTATGGGCTATTTACTGGATCATCAACAGTAAAAACAAGAAGATCAGCGATATTGCAGCACTATTTGTCAGCTTTCTATTCGGCAGCATCTATTTATGTGTGGCTGCATGTTTTGTTCCTGTATCTCTTTATTCGGTTAAAGGATTCTTATCCAGTATGTATGTCGGTATGTTCGAAATGGGAATTCCGTTTATTTTCTTCGGTCTTGCCATACGAAAGACCAGCAATCCAGCATTAGTGAATCAGCTTTGTTATTTATCGCCGTTTCTCTCGCTCTTTCTGATACATCTGTTTTTAGGTGAGCATATATACCCGACAACCTATATTGGTTTGTTTCTGATTGTGACAGGTATAGCCTTTAATGAATGGTTATCGATAAGAAAGCAGAAAGCTCAACGTATGATTAACTAAAAACCAGTTTTGTGCTCAGTTGTTATATCAGGAAAGTATTTACTCCTAAATTCAACAATATGATGTACAAATCTATCATACGGCCTGTCTTATTCAGAATAGACCCTGAAAATGTTCATGAATTACTCTTCAGCGGACTAAAAACCTATAAATATCTGACTCCGGCCCGTTCAGTTTGTCGTAATAACTATTGCAATAGACAAGAGATTCATATACGCAATATGAAGCTAAAAAGCCGGATCGGACTAGCTGCCGGATTTGATAAAGCTGCCGAAGTTTATGATGAACTGGCTGACTTCGGATTCGGCTTTATAGAAATCGGGACCGTTACGCCTCATTCTCAATCAGGTAATCCCAAGCCACGTATATTCCGATTAATTGAGGACGACTCTCTGATCTCTCGTACCGGCTTCAACAATCCGGGTACAGATATCATTGCAGAGCGGCTAAAAGCTCACAATAAGCGCAATTATATACTTGGCGCAAATATTAACCGTGATGCATCCTCTATTGATATCCGGATTGTTTCGGACTTTCTTTATAGTTTCAACAAACTGTATGACCTTGTTGATTATTTTACTATTAACTGGGGTAGCATTGAACCTAA
>JBOFIZ010000124.1:0-2176 GCA_051650425.1 Bacteroidales bacterium | reverse complement strand
GCAGCCAGATTGTAAATCTCATCGGGCTGTGTTTCCTGTATAATCTTTGTGATATTTAATGAATCGGTCAGATCTCCATAGTGTAAGAAAAAGTTTCGGTTTTCTACATGCGGATCCTGATATAAATGGTCGATACGATCCGTATTAAACGAAGAAGATCTGCGTTTGATACCATGTACGACATATCCTTTTTTTAACAGATACTCAGCTAAATAAGCACCATCTTGTCCGGTAATACCGGTTATTAATGCGACTTTACTCATAATGATATTGTTTTTAGCGAATAGTAGGCTTGGTAGCCCGTGGGATAATCCCTATATAAAAAACAAAAATAGTGAAATAGCTATATCAAGCAATAAGGCTTGTAAACTATTTCACTATTTATTATATAGAATATCGGATTATCCGATTACGATCATAACAAAATCTTTTGTTACACGCATCCCCGGTTCCACACATACTTGCTGAATGGTGCCCGATATCGGAGCACAAATCCGGTTTTGCATTTTCATTGCTTCCTGGATCATAAGGACTTGTCCTTTTTTTACCACATTGCCTACTTTCGTATCTATGCTAATCACTGTTCCCGGAAGTGTTGCCTTAACCTCTCCTTCGATCGGTGCAATCCAGGTCGGGCGATTAACAAACTTCTTCGTAAGAAGAGTTTTGTATTTACGGGCAGTAACGGCAAAGTCTACTAATTCGTTTTCTTTGTTATGCATAATCCCATAAAATTAGAATGGAGGAAGACCATGTTTTTTACCCGGACGAAGTTCTTCTTTATTCTTAGAAATCTCTAATGTATGAAGAAGGATCTCGCGTGTTTCTTTCGGTTCGATAACCGCATCAATAAATCCGTTTGATGCCGCAACGTAAGGATTTGCGAATTTATCCACATACTCCTGAACTTTGATTTTGCGCATAGCTTCCGGATCTTCAGCTTCCATAATCTCCTTGCGGAAGATAATATTGGCAGCACCTTCAGGTCCCATAACTGCGATTTCAGCTCCCGGCCATGCAAATACGAAATCTGCACCTAAGTGGCGTGAGTTCATGGCAATATATCCACCCCCGTAAGCTTTACGAAGCACCACTGTGATTTTAGGCACAGTAGCCTCAGAGTATGCATAAAGAACTTTTGCTCCGTGGCGAATAACACCCGCATGTTCCTGATCAACTCCCGGAAGGTAACCCGGCATATCCTCTAAAGTAACGATCGGAATGTTGAATGAGTCACAGAAACGAATAAAACGAGCTGCTTTATCCGAGCTGTCACAATCAAGTACCCCCGCAAGAACCATTGGCTGGTTAGCTACAAATCCGACAGTTTCGCCACCCATGCGACCAAATCCGATCACGATATTGGCAGCAAAAAGCTCCTGAACCTCGAAGAAATCAGAGTCATCCACGATTGCACGGATCACATCACGCACATCGTAAGGTTGCTTTGGATCTGAAGGAATGATAGAATCAATTGAAGTTTTGCTTTTCGGTTTTACAGGTTTTTGAGCAGTAGCTTTCTCGGTATTACTCCATGGTAAGAAGCTGATAAGCTTTTTGATTTGTTCAAAACATTCAGTCTCGCTCAAAGAGTAGAAATGAGCGTTACCTGTGATTTCAGCATGCACACGAGCACCACCCAGGTCTTCCATAGAAATATCTTCACCGATAACAGTTTTGATAACACTAGGTCCTGTGATGAACATGTTTGAGATTTTCTCAACAACAAATACGAAGTCTGTTAAAGCAGGAGAGTAAACCGCTCCGCCGGCACAAGGGCCTAAGATAACAGAAATTTGAGGGATAACCCCTGAAGCAATTGTGTTGCGGTAAAAGATTTCGCCATAACCAGCCAAAGCATCTACACCTTCCTGGATACGAGCACCCCCCGAATCGTTAATGCCGATGATCGGCATTTTCATTTTCAAGGCATGATCCATGATTTTAGTAATCTTACGGGCATGTTTCAAACCGAGTGATCCACCCTCAACTGTGAAGTCCTGAGCGAAAATACCGACAGGTTTTCCATCGATTGTCCCTGTACCGGTAATGACACCGTCACCAGGAAGAACCTTTTTATCCATACCAAAATTACGCGCACCATGCTCAACGAACATGTCGTATTCCTGAAAAGACCCCTTATCTAAGATAGCAAGGATACGATTACGTGCAGTCA
>JBOFIZ010000123.1:0-2881 GCA_051650425.1 Bacteroidales bacterium | reverse complement strand
TACGAGCGAATTTGTGATCCCCACTCAATTTTTTTCTTGCCGGCTTCAACTTTTTGTTGTTCAGCACGACGTTTTTCCAGCTCCATTTCATAAAGTTGAGATTTCAATAAACGCAGAGCATTATCTTTATTCCCAAATTGAGAGCGGCTTTCGGTATTTTCAATAACGATTCCTGTCGGTGCATGTCGAAGTCGAACCCCTGTCTCTACCTTATTAACGTTCTGTCCTCCCGCTCCACTCGAACGGAAAGTTTCCCACGTAATGTCAGACGGATTAATATCGATTTCGATTGAATCATCCACTAACGGAACGACGAAAACAGAAGAGAAAGAAGTCATACGTTTACCTTGTGCATTATAAGGTGACACACGAACTAAACGGTGTACGCCATTCTCGCTTTTCAGATAACCATAAGCATAATCTCCTTCGACCTGCAAGGTCACTGTTTTTATACCAGCTTCATCTCCTTCGAGGTAGTTGGTAACAGTAACTTTATAACCTTGTCTTTCAGCATAACGGGTGTACATACGCATCAGCATGGAAGCCCAATCCTGACTCTCTGTACCACCGGCTCCGGCATTGATTTTCAATACGGCGCCTAAGCGATCTTCTTCCTGGCGAAGCATATTCTTGAGCTCCAATGCCTCGACTTGTTCAAGAGCTGTCGCATAGATTGCATCCAGATCTTCTTCAGAGATTAACTCTTCTTTCAGGAAATCAAATGAAAGGGCCAGTTCTTCCACTGCATTATCAACAGTGGCAAAACCATTCACCCATCCTTTTAACTCCTTTACTTTCTTCATCTGGATCTCAGCCTCTTTGGCATTCTCCCAGAATTCAGGTGCATGTGTGCGAAGTTCTTCTTCTTCTAGTTGGATAGTCTTGCTATCGATGTCAAAGATACCTCCTCAACGCATCCTTGCGTTCCACTACTTCACGTAGTTGGTCTGTCGTTATCATATATATCTGTTTAAATTTTGAAGTTAGTCTTTATACATTGCTTCGATTTCATTTGCAAAATGATCATAAACAACACGGCGTTTTACTTTCAGTGTGTTCGTCAACTCTCCTGATTCCATAGAGAATGGACGGTCTGTAAGATAGAAACGCTTTACATGTTCATAAGGAGCAAAATGAGATTGTTTTGCTGTAATACGTTTTTTGAACAACTCAACGATTTTCGGATTGTTTACCAATTCATTCATTGAAGAGTAAGTAATATGGTTCTCTTGTGCATATTGTTTCAACATGTCAAATGCCGGAACGATCACTGCACTTACGAACTTACGCTTATCAGCAACAATAGCGATCATCTCAATATATTTATCTTCAGATAAACGGGTTTCAAGAGCTTGTGGAGCAATGTATTTACCGTTTGCCGTTTTAAATAAATCCTTGATACGTTCGGTCATAAAGAGAATATCTCCTTCGAGACGGCCTGCGTCACCTGTACGGAAGAATCCGTCTTCGGTAAATGATTTCGCTGTTTCATCCGGACGTTTGTAATACTCTCTCAACATCGTTTTCCCTTTCAACAGGATTTCACCATTTGAATCGATACGCACTTGAATACCTGGCATCAACTCGCCCACTGATCCGAATACATATCCTGTTTCGCGGAAACAAGATACTGTCGCTGTGGTTTCTGTCATACCATATCCATAACAGATATTGATACCGATGGCGTGAAGAAACTCGTTGATTTCGTCAGAAAGCGGAGCTCCTGATGTAGGGAACATATTTCCGTTTTCAATACCGATAACGGTTTTTACTTTTTTGAAAAGTGTACGTTCATAAAACTTGTAACGCATTTCTAATAAGAATGGTACTTTTTTATTTAAACGAACATATTCGATATTGCGGGTATAACCAATCTGTACGGCATGAGCCAACAGTTTTTTAGCTATTCCTGTACTTGTATTGATCTTCTCCTGCACTCCTGTATAAACCTTTTCCCAGAAACGCGGAACACTACACATAACAGTAGGTCTTACTTCTTTGATCGTTTTCTGGATTTCGATCGGGCGGAGATTAATATACGATACTGCTCCTTTATAAAGGATATAATAGAACCAGGCCTTCTCGAAAATATGTGTCAAAGGCAAAAAGCTCATTGAACGATCTTTTTCAGTCAAGTTTGTTAAGCGGATATCATGAATTTCGAAAAGCTCAACAAAGTTGGAATGTGGAAGGACCACACCTTTTGGTTCACCGGTTGTACCTGATGTATATAATATACAGGCAACATCTTCTGCCGAAGCATCAGCCAAACGCTTGTTTACAATATCCTCAAAGGATTGCTCTTCGCCTAGTTTTAAAAACTCATCAAAGAAAAGAGACGATTGGTCCTCATCATGAAGTTGTACCGAATTATCATAGACAACAATCCGACGTAAGGAGTTATCCTGTTGCAGAACCTGCCAGGCTGTATCGTATTGTTCCTGCTCACCGACGAAGATAATCTCAATCTCAGCATGATTAACAATATACTCTACCTGTGCAACAGAACTTGTTGCATACAAAGGAATATCAATAGCACGATTCGAATAAACAGCGAAATTACTGATAATAATTTCTGGCTTATTTTGAGAAAAAACGGCTACGCGGTCTTGTTCTTTAACACCTATAGCAGCTAAAGATTTTGCTGCTTTTTTTACCTTATCTGCAAAATCGCGAAAAGAAGTGGATAACCACTCCCCTGTTTCTTCATTTCTATGAAAAAACGCGGTTTTGTCCTGGTACTTCTTAGCAAACTGATTGGCTAAGTCCGACAAATGTTTGAATTTCATTTTATCTATTTATTTGCAATAAATCGACACAAAGGTAAATTATTTTATGACAACTCTTTCAAAATCAAAGAGGATCTACATCATAATAAACG
>JBOFIZ010000122.1:0-1010 GCA_051650425.1 Bacteroidales bacterium | reverse complement strand
TGTTTCTCACGCAGATGCTCAATACCTGTAAGTTTTATATAATAATCAGCTATCTCATTATCATGTTCGGAATAATAGAACTGAAACATCTTCCGATACGGCATCCTTCCCATTAGTACATATTCTCCGACTGTCATCGGAGCCAGTTCACAGAACTGAGTTACGATCGAAAGCATTCTTGCTCTTTCTTTCAGCGAATAAGAAGACAAAGGTTTGCCGCATAAATCTATATGCCCTTTACCAAGAGATAAATCCCCGGTCAGGCACTTAAACAAAGTACTTTTTCCCGAACCGTTCGGTCCGATAATTCCTGTAAAAGAGCCTTTCTTTATCTTCATATCTACGGGTCCCAAATGAAACCCATCCCGGTATCCGCATTCGATTTCTTGTATATCAATCAATGTCATATCAGAGTATCTTTGAATGAGAAGTTCGCCTGCTCAGAATAAATATAAATGCTATCCCTCCCGTCATTCCTGTTATCACTCCGATAGGTAATTCATTAGGAGCCACAACCGTGCGCGCCACTATATCGCATAGCACAAGAAATATACTTCCGCTCAGAAAAGAAGCACCTAAGAGGTATTTATAATCTGTACCTACCCAGAGGCGAGTGAAATGAGGAATAATCAAACCTACGAAACCGATAACTCCGGCAACCGCAATACATGTTCCTGTCAACAAAGATGTCAATATAAAAAGTACTCTTATTGCATACTGTGTATTGATTCCCAGATAGCGGGCTTTCGATTCTCCTAAGCGCAATGCATTCAATGCCGGAACAAACAAATAGGTTATTCCCAAAATCAGAAAGGCTGAGCAGATCATAAACAAGATCAGTGTCATATCCGATTCATTTAAAGATCCCATAGTCCAAAAGATAATACCCGGAAGATTTTCGACTGAAGTAACCGACATCAGAAACATCACAATCGCTGAAGATATAAAACTGATCATCACTCCGATTAACAGCATCCGGTTTACAGCTCCGTGACTTTTCCCCATACTTA
>JBOFIZ010000121.1:0-3834 GCA_051650425.1 Bacteroidales bacterium | reverse complement strand
CAACAGATCCGGTCAAATTTACTTTCTTTTGAGTACCGTAACCCACAACTACGACTTCTTCCAATGCTTTTGTATCATCCTTCAACGTGATATGCATAGGAGCCTTGTCATTCGCTGCTACCATCATAGGTTCGTAGCCAATATAGGTTATTTTCAGCATAGCGTTTTCAGGAGCTTGTAGTTCAAAGTTACCATCATAGTCTGTAATCGTTCCGTTGCCTAAACCGTCAACTATAACGTTTGCACCAATAACAGGCTCTCCTGTATTGTCGATAATTGTCCCCTTAATCGTTTTGGCCGGTCCTTCTTTTTGTTTGCTTATAGCAATATTTTTACCATTCAAACTATAGCTTAGTTGTTTTGGTGAAAGTACGTTGTTAAGCAACTCATTTAACGGTGTGTTTTCAGCCTTTAGAGTAATATCCGAAGCTGTCGGAATAATAGCATCTCTATACGTAAACCGGTAATCGGTTTGTTTTTCGATCTGACTAAAGAAGCTCTTCAAGTCACTGTTTTTCAAATTCAGACTTACTTTTTGCGTTTGAGCTGTTAAAGCCCAGATATTAGCAAAGAAGAAGAATACGAATAATTTAATTGGTAGAGTTTTCAATTGTTTTCTCTTGGTTTTTAAATTCATGTCATTAGTCTCTATTAAGTTTACATACTAAATCTGTGATTACTGTTTTTTAGACGATAATCATTGTGTGGTTATTTTTCTACGTTCTCATTTGTTTTATGGATTTATTTAAATGTCAATATGATGTGTTTATCTGTTATGGTATAATTAAAATCGTAGTGGAGTCGAAGTATTTCTAATACTGATTTTATATCTGTTTCTTCAAAACTTCCACTGAATCTGTCTCTTTCGAAACCTTCACCTATTATTTCAAACTGATAGCCATAATAGCGCCCGATTTGCTGAAGAACTTCTCTCATCTCTACCGAGTTGAATAATAGTTTGCCCGTAACCCAGCTTGTTTCGGCAACGAGATCAGATGTGATCGTTTCCGTTATATTCCCCTCTTTATGAAAAATAACCTTTTCGTTTGGCTTCATAATGATCTGAGAAGACGGATCATTGTGCATCGTTAAAGCCACTGACCCCTCGATAAGTGACGTCTCGATATAATCCTGATCTGTATAGGCAGATACATTGAATATTGTACCTAATACGCGTATATTTACGTCAGATGTCTGAACATTGAAAGGACATAGAGAGTCTTTCCGGACTGTAAAATAAGCTTCGCCCTGCAGACGGACATCTCTGTTGCGGAGTCCAAAATCAGAGTTGTAACTCAAAGAAGAAGCTGAATTTAATTTCACAGTTGTCCCATCTGGTAGTTTGATTGTAGCACGTTCTCCATCCTCTACAAATATCTCATGCGTATTCAGTAAAACTTTATTTATCTTGTTGTTCTGTATTAAAAGAAATAACTGGGAAATACACAGAAGAGGTATGATGATAGCTGCTGCTACAGCTGAAAAACGTTTTAATGAGAATCGGGGTGTTATTTTCGAATTGTCCGGCTTGATTGAATTCGTTATTTGCTCAAAAGATTTAGCAGGTAATTTCCCTTCCCGTGTATAATTATCCCATATACGTTCTAGTATATCTGAAATAGCTTGTTGAGACAGAGTCTCTGTCACAGCTTTCAACTCTTTCCATTCAATTGTTGAAATTGTGCCATTGACGTATTTTTCAAATAATATGTATATAGGATCTTTCATGTTTACTTTTATTCGTATTTATAAACTATACGGGATAAGCTCAAAAATCTAACATGAAAGTGTTTATATTTAACACATATTATAAATTAAGATAGCTAAATAAAGAGATTCAGGAAGTTCTTTTTTGATTATCTGGAGAGCAATAGATAATTGATTATACACGGTTTGCTCCGTTATTTGTAGTTGTACGGCTATTTCTTTTGCCGAAAAACCTTCTTCTTTGTTTAATTCAAATATTTCGCGTTGTTTTGGTGTTAGCTTTGATTTTGCTTTTTTGAGATCGTCTTTGAATTGTTCAAAATCGATGATTTGATCGGTATGATTTTCGCTTATGCGTATATTCTCACAATGAAGCATATAATCTTCAAACAAAGGATTGTTTATGTTTTTTCTGAATTCGTCGATAACAGCATTTTTAGCAATACGGAACAGATAAGATCTGAAAGAGAGGTCGGAATCAATCGTCTGACGATTTATCCAGATTTTAAGAAAAGTATCTTGTATAATATCATCGGCAAGAACTTCAGAGCGGACCATCGCAAAAATAAAACCTTTCAGTTGTTTTGCATAAGTGTCATATAGGATGCGAAACGCATCATAGTCACCTGATCTTAAGTTTATCAACAAATCTTGCTCCCGTGTCATCACTGTACTTTAAAATTAAGGATATATACAAAAGTAATATAATTAGCAAAATATGCAAATCGATCATTAAATATTCAAATGGACGTAAATATTTAGATAAAATGCAGACTAATAATCTATCTTTGGCATCGGATTATAAATACACATAACTTTTTCTATCCATGATTTTAGATGATATTTTAGCGTATAACAAGTCATTTGTTGAGAATGAATCGTACACACAATTTGTTACGACCAAATACCCTAACAAAGAGTTGGCAATACTAACGTGTATGGATACGCGCTTAGTAGAACTTTTGCCAGCTGCGACGGGGATTAAGAATGGAGATATAAAGTTATTGAAAAATGCCGGTGGTATTATATCTCATCCTTTCGGAAGTATGATGCGTAGCCTTATTGTTGCCATTTATCAGCTTAATGTAAAAGCAATTTGGATAATCGGGCATGATGATTGTGGTATGGAACATCTTGATACGGATATCGTTATTGACAAAATGAAACAACGAGGCATAACAGATGAAGCCTTCCGTCAGTTAAAAGCGTGTCATATAGATTATAAGAAATGGCTTTCCGGATTTGATTGTGTGGATGATGCAGTCAAAAGTACAATGGAAGTGGTGGTTAATCACCCCTTAATACCGCATGACGTGGAAATTGAAGGATTATTGATTAACTCAACTACGGGTGAATTGAAGCATATATTTACAGTTGATCATGGGAGGAATGTCGTAATTAAAGAATGATATAATTCCTGAGTCTTACGGACAATTAAAAATTATATACGTACTTCTCCAAATCAATATACGTACTTCATAATCACCAAATACGTATATAATTTGGCCTACATTCTTGATTCCGGATTACATATTTCAGAATAATCCGAATAACTGAAAACAACCTTTTTGATATGTATGTAACAGCAAAAAGATACAGTCAATCTTTTCAGAGATATACTGTATCTTTTTGAAGTTAAACCGTATCTTTTCGATAAATCAGTCAATCTTTTTAGAGATTGACTCAAACTAAGCATACCTCTCCGGAAGTTTTACGATTTGAATCGACACTCAATTAGTACTAATCAGCACCAAAATAATTGTTAGATGTAGTTAGCTGATAAATTATTTACCTTATTATAATTCACATGGCAATTGCATTGCAATTGAGAGCAAATTGCAATCGGAAATCATTCCTGGAAGTATCAGCACTGTATTTATATTATTCTTTTAACTGTATTGATCCGTTTTATATTAATTTCAGATCTTAATCATTTTGATCGAAAGTGGATAAACAAAAAAAGAGCCACATCTTTCGATGCAGCTCTTTGTGATCCCGACAGGATTCAAACCTGTAACCTTCTGATCCGTAGTCAGATGCTCTATTCAGTTGAGCTACGGAACCGTCTTGTTTTCGAAGCGTTGTTGTTTCGATTACGTGTGCAAAGGTAGAGCTTTTTTTTATATA
>JBOFIZ010000120.1:0-4820 GCA_051650425.1 Bacteroidales bacterium | reverse complement strand
AAGACTGCCTTCTGTGATCCGCCTGGGGCTCGAACCCAGGACCCCAACATTAAAAGTGTTGTGCTCTACCAGCTGAGCTAGCGAATCATTTTTAGTGCGTTTGTTTCTCAAATGCGTTGCAAAGGTATGGCTTTTTTTTGAACTACCAAACTTTTGAGTGAGTTTTTTTCTAAATTTATTTTATCTGACATATCTCTAGTCAATTTAGTACGCACTTATATCTTTGATATTAAAGGTTTTCTCTCACAAAAGTTTCTGTTTGAGAAATTCCGAATTTTGTGCCTTTCAAAACCAATTCTCCTTTATCATTGATCGTAACCGATCCTTTTGCAGTGATTCCTTTCGTTGGAGAATAAAGTGTTCCATCAATCCATTTCCCGTTTTCATATTTAAGACCCCATACTATAGGAGTACCCACTAGCTTGTTAGTGCGTCTTTCTTTATCGGGATTCTTAATATCTAAACGAGGCTTTCCATCTTTTCCATTCGGTTCAGATAACCATATAACACGTGCTGTATAAGTCCCGTTATTTTCCTTTTTAAACTGAATCTTATTCGTACCTGATGTATTATACCATTTACAATTAATTAATTTGTCTCCTCCCTGAGCAAAAGCTATTGTAAAAAACATGATGCTCATAAGCATCAGAATTTGTCGTTTCATATTGTTTCTTTTAATGATTGTGGATACAAAGTAAAATAATATAATAGATAAATCCGAAGATTTGATGTTTAAATAAACTAACAGTTCTCATTAAATAGAAAAAAAGCAATCCTTTCGAGGATTGCTTTTTTCTATCATTTTACTTCCCAAACATTTCCACTCATCATAAGATCTGCAAATGATTTAATTGAAGTATTATTTTGAACACGCTCAATCTGATCAACAACAGCCTGATCATAATTAATACTTTCAACATTACGAATAATACCTAATGCCAACGGTAATTCAGGACCTTCCATAGCCGCAAGCTTACAGTGCATTGTCGGATCATGCAACGTCGCATCATGTATCAGAATATCTTCCAAAGTGTAGCCATCTTCTCCTATTGTCACTGCTTTCAGTGTCAGACCATCCAAAATTAATCCTTTATTCATGTCTTTGCCGAAAATCATCTTTTCGCCATGACGTAAATAAATAGTGCGATCTGCCCGGTTTTCTTTATCCGTGTAGTATTTATGAATACCATCTGTAAAAATAACACAGTTCTGAAGAACTTCAATAACAGCTGTTCCTTTATGAGCGGATGCTGCTATCATACATTCGGTTGTTGATGGCAAATCAACATCAATCGTTCTTGCAAAAAAGTTTGCACGAGCCCCAAATGCTAATTCTGCAGGATTAAACGGATCTTCGATTGTACCATAAGGAGAGGATTTTGTCACATAACCTCGTTCTGTTGTAGGAGAGTACTGTCCTTTAGTTAATCCATAAATCTTATTGTTCAATAAAACAATGTTGATATCAATATTTCTTCTGACTGCATGGATAAAGTGATTACCTCCAATTGCCAGACAGTCTCCGTCTCCGGTAATCTGCCAAACACTCAATGAAGGATTAGCTACTTTTACACCCGTTGCAATTGCAGAACCACGTCCATGTATCGTATGAAAACCATATGTACCCATATAATATGGTAAACGTGAAGAACATCCGATTCCTGAAATGACAGCAGTATTTGCTGGAGCAACTCCAATTTCACTCATTGCCTTATGCAGACAGTTTAAAACGGCGAAATCTCCACATCCCGGACACCATTTAATTTGTTGTTCGTTTTTAAAATCTTTAGCTGTATATTGTGAATTCATCTTATATTTCCTCCATTAGTTTAGTAAAGCGATCAACCAATTCAGACTCCATAAATGGTTGTCCCTGAACTTTATTATATTGTTCAATACGGATCTCAGGATAAGCCATTCTTAGATAACCGGCAAACTGACCAAGATTCAATTCACAAACAATAATTTTTTTATAGTTACTCAATACCTCTTTTGTATTTCGAGGAAGGGGATTTATAAACTCAAAATGAACGTGAGCAACCTTTTTACCTGAAGCGTTCATTGCGTTTACAGCAGAACTTAAATGTCCGTAAGTTCCTCCCCAACCAACAACCAAAATCTCTGAATCAACACTTCCTTCAACTTTCAATTCAGGTATAAAATCAGCAATTTTATCAATTTTCTCTTGGCGGGTATCTGTCATAATCTGATGATTCAACGGATCTGTAGAAATCACACCTGTTGTATAATCTTTTTCAAGACCTCCGATACGATGCTCAAAACCTTCTCTGCCAGGAACAGCCCAATATCTTACCTTGGTATTCTCATTTCGCAAATATGGTTTCCAGGTATCTTTAAGACTATCCGGAACAAGTGGAGGTGTTATAGGCGGGTAAGAGTTCAGATCGGGAATTCTCCATGTAGATGATCCGTTGGCAATAAATCCATCAGTCAATAAGATAACCGGTGTCATATGCTCAACAGCCAATTTTGATGACCAATATGCTGCATCAAAACAATTTGTCGGTGTCTTTGCAGCAATCACAACCACTGGACTTTCACCATTACGCCCGTAAAGAGCCTGCATCAAATCCGATTGCTCTGTTTTCGTAGGCAAACCTGTAGATGGTCCACCTCGTTGCACATCTACAATAACTAAAGGAATCTCAGCCATCACAGCCAAACCTATTGCTTCTCCTTTCAGAGCTAATCCGGGACCAGACGTTGAAGTTGCTGCTAAATTTCCAGCAAAACTCGCACCTATTGCTGTACAAATACCTGAAATTTCGTCTTCACATTGTACGGTTTTTACACCCAGATCTTTACGTTTAGCCAGCTCATGCAAAATATCAGTAGCCGGAGTAATCGGATAACTTCCTAAGAACAAAGGAAGTCCGGCTTTCTCTGCAGCAGCAATTAAGCCATAAGCGGTAGCTGTGTTTCCATTGATATCAGTATAAAATCCTTTTTTAGGATGCTCGTTTGTTTCTATATGATATGTGGTTACTGTTGCATGTGTATTAGCTCCAAAGTTATAACCATCTGTCAATGCCTTTATATTAGCTTGCATGATCGTTTCCTTTTTCGAAAATTTCTTTTTCAAGAAAGGAGTTACACTATCAATAGGACGATTAAACAACCAGCAAATTAAACCTAAAGCAAACATATTCTTACATCTGACTGCTGACTTATTATCCAGACCATAACTTTCTAATCCGGCTTTTGTCATAGATGTAATCGGCACAGATATAACTTGTACATTCTTTAAGTCTAATTCCTGAAAAGGATCATTCGTTGTAAAAAGAGCTTTTTTAAGATCATTTTCGGTAAAAGAATCTTCATCAATAATAACCACACACTGTGGTTTAAGGTAGTTTTTATTTACTTTAAGAGCCGCAGGATTCATTGCAACTAATACATCAGCTTTATCTCCAGGTGTTAATACTTTTGACGCACCCAAATGAACCTGAAAACCTGAAACTCCTGCCAATGAACCTTGTGGAGCACGCATTTCTGCAGGATAGTCAGGAAATGTAGATATTTCATTTCCAAGAATTGCCGCTAAGTTCGAAAATATATTTCCGACTAACTGCATACCATCACCCGAATCTCCTGAGAATCGAATAACGACACTATCCAACTCTTTTACTTTTACTTGTTCATTCATAATTATATATGTTGGTTTTTATCGGTATTTGTAAGTTCCGAATTAAAATTACAATAACGTATATGTTTGTTTGCAAATGTAAAAGAATTTATGTGGTATGCAAAAGGAATAAATGTAAGTTTTATTTTACCCTCAGAGAGAATAAGTAACAGTTTGAAAAGCAATTAAGAAAAACAATCAGGGAATGTTTCAACGTCGGACAGATATGTCTCTTTTTGATTAGAAAATCTCTTTTTGATTAGATTTTTGCTTAAATAAAAAAAGCAGCAAATAAATTTGCTGCTTTTTTGAGCCTCTTGTCGGATTCGAACCAACGACCCCGAGATTACAAATCACGTGCTCTGGCCAACTGAGCTAAAGAGGCATTGAATATCTGTTTCAGAATTCTGATACAAAAGTAGTGCTATTTTTAATATCTGCAAATATAAAGTTATGTTTTAACATAATCGTAATATTTTTTTAGCTTCCTTATAAAAGAACTTATCACCAACAGAATGTGAAGTTTTATTTACAACATGAACATAAACTTATGTAATACATACATTTACGTATTTCAACTGTTTTTTATTTGCAACAGTGTCAACTCCACATCCATAAAGGGTTTCAGAAGGGTATTGCACATGGTTGCAGATAAAACACAATTTTTTATGCGTGAACATACAAGAAGATTCCGAAGATTGTCAAATTCATATGGTATGTTCAAATTTGCCTTATCAAATAAAATTTACATACATAGCAAAATCCTTACTCTAACGAACTTCAAAAATTAAATACGTTATTCACCAAATCAATATATGTATTTAGAAATTACCAAATACATATTTCATCAACGACAAATACGTATTTTATTGATAGCAAACCCATCGTTCTGCAATCTTTAGCAATTAAAATAAATTGATTAACCCCGGACATATGATTAAATCTGTAATTATAGAGAAGCTGTCTGCTAAGTCTGTAACATACAATATATAGACTTGAGTAAATAAAAAAAAGCAGCAAATAAATTTGCTGCTTTTTTTTGAGCCTCTTGTCGGATTCGAACCAACGACCCCGAGATTACAAATCACGTGCTCTGGCCAACTGAGCTAAAGAGGCAAGTGGGTAAGCTAACTATATCGCGCCGCTACAACCAACTACCCTTGCTGTGATCAAA
>JBOFIZ010000119.1:0-1255 GCA_051650425.1 Bacteroidales bacterium | reverse complement strand
CTGGCCGACGGATTTATAGCGACATCTGCTTTTATCAGTGCGTATGAAATGCAGCCGGGTATATTGAAGAATACAATTTTTTCTCATTCATCGAATGAAAAAGGACATATTCTGATGTTGAAATACCTGAAAGCAGATCCGCTTCTTCAGCTTGACTTGCGTTTGGGTGAGGGAACAGGTGTTGCATTAGCTTATCCGATTATTCAATCTGCAGTAACGTTTTTAAATGAGATGGCAGATTTTGACAGTGCACAGGTATTTCAAGTTGATAAATAATCTCTGAAACTTATGAAAAAAGAGTTGAATCTTTTTTTTACCGCCCTTGTTTCCTATACCAGATTGCCTTCGCCGATCAAATTAAACTGGTCAGAAAAGATAATGACAGACAGCTTTCGTTATTTTCCGCTGGTTGGTATAGTAACAGGAATTGCCGGCAGTATAATCTATTTGTTCTTGTCTTATTGGTTTAATCTGCAAATAGCAGTTATCGGGACATTGGCCGGACTTGCTTTGATTACCGGATGTATGCATGAGGACGGACTGGCTGACTTTTTTGATGGTTTTGGCGGAGGATATAATAAAGAGCGGATTCTGGCTATTATGAAAGATAGTCATATCGGCGTTTATGGAGTGATCGCACTTATTTTACTTTTCCTGATGAAAGGAATGATTTTTATGAGTGTCGATATGCATGTCTTTCCGCTATTACTGATTAGTGCTGCAGCTCTAAGTCGTGTGCCTCCGTTATTCTTAATAAATACCAGTAACTATGCGCGATCAGAGTCAAGCAAAGGGGATTATACAAGAAATAAAATATCTCCGGAATCCGTGGTGTTTGCTGTATTAACCGGCGTGCTGCCATTGCTTTTCTTTTCCTGGGTCTTTTCCGTATTGTCAATGTTAGTGTTAATTATCTTCTTTCTTTTGTACAGAAGCTATTTGCATAAAAAAATAGATGGCTTTACGGGCGATACATTAGGAGCATTACAACAATTCTCGGAGATTATCATCTTTTTGTCTTACCTGATGAGCTTGAAGTTATGGGGAGTGTAATCTATCTGATCCGGCATACCTCTGTTGAAAAAATGGAAGGTATCTGTTATGGGCAGAGTGATGTGAAACTAAGTGAACAGGCAGACAGCGAATTTGTAACCATTATTCAGAAATTAAGTGAGGTTGATCCGGATGAAATTTTCTCAAGTCCGTTGTCGCGATGTACACTCTTGGCTGAACAAATCGGGAAGCCACATCGGAT
>JBOFIZ010000118.1:0-3725 GCA_051650425.1 Bacteroidales bacterium | reverse complement strand
CCTTTTACACATTTGCCGCAACCATTGCAAAGCTCTTCATCTATGTATATAATCTTTCTTTTCATCGTAAACTGAATTTTAGATGACAAAAGTAATAGATGATAAACATATAAAATGTCACATAGGTTACATGGAAATGATAAATAAAGTATATAAAATAACCCCGGAGAGCTGAAGTCGGCTTCTCCGGGGTTTGTCTTTTAATAATACAGCTTATTAAAAGTATTATAGGTCAGATTAAAATCGCGATATAATTCCAATGCTTTCGTCTTGGTATCATAATAATACGTCAGCTCCATCAGATACTCCAGCAAGGATAATTCTCCTTTCTGGTAAGCCTTCAGAAGAAGTTTCTCATCGCTCATCGCACCCAGTGTCTCTTTATATAACAAACAATTTTCCTGCAACTGTGTAAGTTGTTGATAAAGGTCTGCATAATAAGAACGTTGCTCCAGCGATACATCATTCATTCGAAACTCAGAAGCAAATTTGCGGGCTTTAGCCTGTTTCACCTGATTGCGGTTCTCCCATAACGGAATAGATATGCCAAATACCGCACCCTGAAACAGCTCATCAGCCAGATGCTCCATCGTATAGCCTAATGTGATTTTCGGCAATCCATTGCTTTTACTTACATTCAGATTGCGCAGAGCAGCCTGTGACTCTTGATCTGCCGCACGGATATACGGGTTTATACCGATCGTTTGTTCATACCACTGATCGAAGTTCAAAGGTACTTCCGGCATAGGGAAAGAAGCTTCGTTAAGTGTGATCGGTATTCCGCCGTTCAACTGATTCAACAGTATTTGTTTACCCTCTTTCTCAGCTTTAAATTTGCTCTTTTCAGCGCTAGCGTTGATTTGATTCAGACGTGCCTTATTCAGGTCGAGCTGATTGACAGCTCCTAAATCATATTGTCTTTTTATACTTGTGTACAATAAAGCAGCTTGTTCTTCACGCTGTGTAAACTCTCCGTAAAGTTGATTGAGATAAATCAGTTCGATACAAAGATTACGTGCTTCCAGAAGAATCTGAGACCGTTGTTGATTGTACTCTGCTTCTCGTTGAGCAATCCGATGTCCGATACTCTTGTTCCTGTAATAGTAAGTACTTGGAAAATCGAACGTCTGCGTAGCTGTGAAGGTTTGTTTGTTTCCCAGCTCACCCGGTTTACCCCATTGATAAGACGCTTCCGTATCGGGATTAGACAAATTATTCGTTGTTCGCTCTGCACGGATATCAGCTTCTTTATATTGAGCGGCTGACTTTAAAGTCAGATTATTACGCTCGATCGATTCCATAACTTGCTGAATATTCTGAGCGAATGAGAAAGTAGAGCAAAGCATACCGGATGCTAAAAGAATTATTTTTTTCATTATTCAGCCGTTTTTTCAATTTCAGATTCTATATAATAAGCACCTTTGGTAACCACTGAATTATCATTCGGAAAATCCTGCGGGTTGAGTATCTCCACCAACCCATTCATTTCAGCTCCTTTCTGAACCTTGATTTCTTCAAAGCTATTTCCTTTTTTAATAAAAGCAAACCATTGATTATCGCGATTGATTAATGCTGTTTCGGGGAGCGTATTTACGGTACGCTTTTGTGTATGAATAGCCCCGTTCACATACATTCCTTCCTTGAAAACATCCTGCGGCCGGAGGATATGAGCAATGATTTCTACCGAACGATTCTCCGGATCAACCTTCTCGCCGATATACTGGATTTGAGCTTCAAACTTTTGGTCAGGATGGCTGATCAGGTTGAACTCCACATGATCACCTAAAGCAATATGAGGAAGATCATTTTCAAATATCTGCAAGTTCACATGCATGTGTGATTTATTGATAATATCAAACAAGGATTCGCCCGGAGATACACTCTTTCCGATATTCAGCGAAGTCGCAGTCACTGATCCGTCAATCGGCGATTTGATGGCGAAACGATTCTGAACACCTTTCTGATCGATCGTTTCCGGATTGACCTGTATTAGTGCCAGAGATGCTTTACCTGCTTCATAGTTTGCTTTGGCAGTCTCATATTTATTTTGTGACTCCTGCAGTTGTTTAGCCGAGCTGATATTATCTTTTGCCAGATCTTTAATGCGGTCATATTCAGCCTTGCCGGCAATGTAGTTGCTTTTGCTTTCTAAATAATCTTTCTGTAGCTGAATAAACTCCGGATGCTCTACTTCGGCTAAAGTCTGACCTCTTCGTACTTTATCGCCAATTGTTACAAATACTGTGGCAATTCGTCCTGAAATCGGCAAGGATACTGTAGCCATATTCTCCGGAGGCAGTTCCATAAAACCATTGCCGGTAACGATATGCGACATTTCCTGAATCTCGGTATTCCCCGTTTCGATTTCGGAAAGGCTCAGCTGTTTATTATTCAGTTCGATATTCGTTGTGTTTTTTGTAGCTGTTGCAATCTCATTCTTTGGAGTTTCTTTCTTGGAGCAAGCGCTCATAAACAATGAAACAGCAAGAAGTGACAGGATATATAATTTCTTTTTCATAAGATCTGTATTATGCTTTGATATTTTTAAAAATCGTGTTTGCCAGTAAATATAGAATCGGAATAATGATCAGTGAGAGAAGCGTCGAAAGCAATAATCCGCCGATTACAACCGTTGCCAGAGGTCGTTGTACTTCTGCTCCTGCCGATGTCGAGATAGCCATCGGGATGAATCCCATTGCAGCTACAAAGCCTGTCAGCAAGACTGCTCTCAGTAATTCGACCGTACCATCTGTAACGATCTTATACACATCGCTCCGATGTTCTTTTCTCATTTTTTCATAATGATTGATCAATACAATCCCGTTTAATACGGCTACCCCAAAGAGTGCAATAAATCCAACTCCGGCTGTTATACTGAAAGGCATACCTCTTAAGTATAACCCTAAAATACCGCCGATTGCAGATAATGGAACCGTGATAAAAATCAGGAAGGTGTATTTGAATGAACGGAAAGCAAAGAACAACAACAAAAGGATCAGCATTAAGGCTGCCGGAATAGCTATAGCCAAACGCTGCTTTGCGTTACGCAGATTCTCAAACTGTCCGCCGTATTCGATATAATAGCCCGGTTGGAGTTTCAGGTTTTCCTGCAAGAGTGCATCAATTTCGTTTACGATTCCTTCCACATCGCCACCGCGTACATTCACCCCGATTGCAATACGTCTTTTGGTCATATCGCGGTTGATCAGCATCGGACCTTTCACGAAGTCCACTTTTGCCACCTCACTCATCGGGATCTGTATGCCTGCCGGTGTACGTATAAAGAGTTTGTTCAGATCCAGCTCATTGATATTTCCCTGGTTGAAACGGATTACCAGATCAAACTGACGTTCATTTTCATATACAGCACCCGCTATTTCTCCTGCGTAAGCTGCACGAATAGTTGCATTCAGTTCATCGATATTCAATCCGTGGCGTGCAATCTTGGATCTGTCAAACTGAATAATCAGCTGAGGGAGTCCGATTACTTGCTCTACTTTTACATCCGTAGCACCCGGTACTTTCTGAATATATTTAGCCGCTTCATTAGCCTGTTTAAACAGTTCATCCATATTTTCGCCATAGATCTTTATAGCGATATCCGATTTGGATCCGGTCATCAGCTCATTGAAGCGTAGCTGGATCGGTTGTGAAATATTGAACGTTGCACCCGGTACATCCGCAAGGGTTTCACTGATCAGTGTAGCCATCCCGGTGCGGTCTTT
>JBOFIZ010000117.1:0-12429 GCA_051650425.1 Bacteroidales bacterium | reverse complement strand
TACTGTAATTAGATTATTATACTTTAAATATGCACATCTCTTAAATAAGGGATAAATAAAAACGATAAGAATTTTTTCAATAGAAATTCTTATCGTTTTTTTATTTAATAGGAATTCAATAACTCCTTAACATATCCGTTGTAAGCTGAAAGCTTATTTGTTTTCTGTATTTTTTTCCGTAATTTTTTGTCACCTTCTGGTAAGAGATATTCCCAGAATGTTTGCATTTTACTTAACATCTGATGCTCTCCGCTTAACTCTGATAAATAGATTTCATATAGATTCGAATGTAGTTCTGATACTTTATTATATAACTCTTTAGAAGTCCATTTAGCATTTGTTTTCCACTCAATAGCCATAGCAGGATTACTCAATAATCCTCTACCGATCATTATACCTTTTAGTTGAGGGAATAATTCTCTTATTTTATCAATGTCAGAAATACTGTGAATATCTCCATTATAGACAAGCGGCTTATTACAGTTATCGTATATCGCTTTAAATGCATCCAAATCAACTTCTCCTTTATACTGCTGTTTGCCGTATCGGGCATGGATACCAATTTGAGTCAGTGCTGAATCATTTAACAAAGGCATGACTTGTAAAAGTTCTTCTTTACTCTCCCACCCTAATCGGGTTTTTAAGGAAAACCTCATTTCGGTTCTTTGGTTGATTGTGCAGATTAACTCTTTTATTAACTCTGGATAGGGAAGAATCCCTGCTCCCTTTTTTTTATTTGCAATTAATGGAAAAGGACATCCAAGATTCAGATCAGCTGATTGATATCCCTTTTCGAGAAAAAGATCGGTTAATCGATTGATTTCATCGGCAGAAGAAGCAATCATTTGAGGAATAAGCGGACATTTGTTCTGATCTTGCGTAATATCACGAAGATCTTTATTGCGATATCCCCCTCTTTCAATTCGCACGAATGGTGTATAATACGTATCAATTCCACCAAAAAACTGGTGATGAGCATTCCTGTATATTAAGTCGGTAAACCCCTGAAGAGGTGCGAATTGTATTTCAAAATTTGTTCTATCCATTGTTTTTTATATATGTAATGCGAAGTTACCGTTTTGTAGATCATCTCTCACTAACTCTTATTGAAAAAATATATACATGTTCTCAATAAATCCTTATATTTGTCCGATACAATACAATGTTGAATCAAAAAACTCTATAATTATGAAGTTTAGCGAATTATCAAACCAAATATTCTCTGATTGTACGAATTATTATCACACGATGGATAATGTGGACGCACAAATGGAAAATCCATACGAATTGCGTTCGATTGAATACTACCTGTTTCTGAAAAACTGGATTGATGCAGTTCAATGGCATTTGGAAGATATTATTCGTGATCCGCAAATTGATCCTGTTCAGGCGTTGGAAATAAAAAGACGTATTGATAAATCAAATCAGGACAGAACAGATTTAGTGGAATTATTAGATAGTTATTTTCTGGATAAATATAAAGATATTAAAGCGGATGAAAATGCTCAGATCAATACAGAAAGTCCGGCATGGGCACTGGATCGACTTTCGATTTTGGCTTTGAAAATCTATCATATGGAACAAGAAGTTTCACGTCAGGATGCAGCAGCTGCTCATATTGAACAATGCCAAAACAAATTGAATATACTTCTTGAGCAGAAAAATGACTTATCAACAGCAATTGACCAGTTGTTGACAGATATTGAGCATGGCAAGAAATATATGAAAGTATATAAGCAAATGAAAATGTATAATGATCCGAGCTTGAACCCGGTACTTTATGCAAAGAAATAAGAATAAAATACTTATAACTCGCTTTTCTGCTATCGGGGATGTCGCAATGACTATCCCCGTAGTTTATTCTTTTGCGCGTCAACATCCCGGCTCAGAGGTTTATTTTATGTCTCAGCCATTTTTGAAACAATTGTTTATCGACCCTCCCGGGAATTTACATTTCATTGAGTTCAACACGAAGACCGATGGTAAGAATTTGATTACGCTGACTCAATTTTTTCTGCGTTTGCGTAAAGAGAAGTTTAATCAGATCTTGGATTTGCATGATGTTTTGCGGACAAAGTTTCTTCGGATGCTTTTTCGTATTGACGGTACGCCGACTTATCGGATAGAAAAAGGAAGAAATGAGAAAAAAGCATTAACACGGCAGGAAAATAAAGATTTTCGACAATTAACGACCTCATTTGAGCGCTATGAGAATGTGTTTAGGTCAGCAGGATATACTTTTGATATTAATTTTAAGTCACTATTCGAGTTCCGGAAGCCTTCAATTGAAAGAATTACGAAGCTTTTCGGATCAAAGAATACTCCATGGCTAGGTATTGCTCCGTTTGCAAAGCATCAGGGAAAAATCTATCCTTTGAACCAAATGGAAGTCTTAATAAAGCAATTATCTGATCATGGATATAAATTATTCCTGTTTGGCGGAGGTAAAGATGAATTAGAGTATTTTGAATCATGGGCGTCAAAGTATTCGAATATTATTGTCGTTGGTCGCCAGTTAAAACTGGCAGAAGAGCTTTTACTGATGAGTGAATTGGATCTTATGATCAGTATGGATTCTGCAAATATGCATTTTGCTTCATTAGTAAATACACCGGTTGTTTCTGTTTGGGGTGCAACACATCCTTATGCGGGTTTCTTAGGGTTTAATCAAGCCCGGGAAAACGTTATTCAAACAGATTTACCTTGCAGACCATGTTCTGTATTCGGAAATAAGCCTTGTTTTCGAAAAGACTATGCTTGTTTGAATCAAATATCTCCAGACAAAATCTTGGATAAGGTTCAACAATTGTTAATCAATAAGAAATAGATTCGCATGAATTAGCTATTTCTTAAAATAGAATGTTATACAGTTTGAATGAAAACAACAATCGTTGTAAATCCTAAATACGAGTCACTTAGGTCTTTTATTGCTGATTTACCCGAAACATTTGATAATTCCGGAACAGTCATTTATGATGCACGGAATCAGTTAAGGGAATTCACGGTAGAAGGTCTTGTGATTATTGTAAAAAGATATAAGGTACCGCATATTATAAATCAGATCATTTATTCCTATTTCAGAGAGTCTAAGAGTGCACGTGCTTATCATTATGCACAAAAGCTTTTGAGTTTAGGATTTGATACGCCAGAACCTGTGGCTTATATTGAAACTTCCTGTAAAGGATTGTTTAATTATAGCTATTTTGTTTCACTCAGATCTGAAAGTAATCGATTACTCAGGGAGTTTGGTGATTTTCAGATAGAAGGTAGAGAACATATTGCTGAAGCTTTGGGAAACTATATGGCCGATTTGCATAATGCAGGTATTGTTCATGAAGATTTCTCTCCGGGGAATATTCTTTTTGACGAAAAGGATGGAAAAGTCAGCTTTACTTTGATTGATATAAATCGGATGAGCTTTAGAAATTTGAATCAAGAAGAAAGTATTCATTCTTTTCGTCGACTTTACGGATGTGATAAATTCTACGAAATAGTTGCCAAATCGTATGCTAAGCGTAGAGGGTTCGATCCGGAATACCTGTCAGAGAAAGTTGTCAGAATTATTCATGAATTTCATAATAAAAAAAATGAATCTGGCATTCGGAAACAAAATCTGAAGAGGCTGTTAAATAAGTAAGGAAACCAATTATATACGATCGAGCGGATATGAAACGAGATATTGATATTATCCTTGATAATTTGGATGAGCTTCGTGCTTTAGTTCAGGCAATGAGCGAAGAAGATGATATTCCTTCCATTCTATTTAAATTCTCTTATGAGAAGACAAATAAGATAGAGAAGCTTTTGCAGGAATTGCAAGAGGCGCAGAGTAGAAAAGAACTGATTGAAGAAGATAGTCCTCAACAGTTATCAACAGTTGTTGATAAGAAGGCAGAGGCTTTTGCTTCCGTTGAAAAAGAAGCTGTTGCTCTTGGTGTAGCCGAAGAAGAAATAGCTCCCGAAACGGTTATCAACAATCTTATTGAACCCAGCCTTATTACATCTGATAATATAGAAGATATCACAACTCAGGTTGGTGTGATCGAAGAACTAAGATCTTCCACAGATTCTCGTATTGCATTGGACTCATATGAACATGAAGTCTTAGCTGAAAAGTTTATTCAAAAAGATGCAAGCCTGACGTTAAATGAGAAGATCATTAAGAATACGACTGAAGATATACGAAAATCTCTGGCTCTGAATGATCGATTCCGGTTTTCCCGTGAACTATTTAATAATGATAATGTTAAAATGGAAAAATGTTTTGATCTGATAAATCAGGCTACACATTTTTCAAAATTAGAGCAAGAGTTATGTGATACGTACAATTGGGATAAAGACAATGAATGCGTGAACGAATTTTTGACTTTGATTAAAAAGCGATTCAATTAAAAAATAACCTGTACTGAAATGGGAAAATTATATGTAGTGCCGACCCCGATCGGGAATTTAGAGGATATGACTTTCAGAGCAATCCGAATATTAAAAGAAGCGGATTTTATCTTAGCGGAAGATACCCGTACATCGGCACATTTGATGAAGCATTTTGAGATTCAGACTAAAATGCATTCTCATCATAAATTTAACGAACACAAAACAGTCGAACACGTTGCTTCCCGAATTAAGGCAGGTGAAACGATTGCTTTAATCTCAGATGCAGGGACACCTGCTATATCAGACCCCGGGTTCTTACTTGTTCGTGAATGTGTCAGAGCCGGTATCGAAGTCGAATGTTTACCCGGAGCAACGGCTTTAATTCCTGCATTGGTGGTTTCCGGATTACCAAACGATAAGTTCTGTTTTGAAGGTTTTTTACCTCAGAAGAAAGGACGTATGACCCGAATGAAAGAGCTTGCCGAAGAGCCAAGAACCATTGTGTTTTACGAATCTCCTTACCGTGTTGTTAAGACTCTTACTCAATTGGCAGAGCATTTCGGAGAAGAAAGACAAGCCTCTTGTTCAAGAGAATTGTCAAAACTTCATGAACAAACAGTTCGCGGGACATTAAAAGAGCTAATAGCTCATTTTACCGAAAAAGAGCCCAAAGGAGAATTTGTTATGGTTGTTGCGGGAAAACCCGAATAAATAGCAATTCGATTGTTATTATAAAAAAAAGAGTATATTTGAAACTTGTCACAGAGTCTTATAATAAAATTAGTTGTTGTCGTGTCTGTTTTATAAGCTTCATGTGCAAAATGAAAGAAAAAATCGATAACTAAATTTTAAGAAGATGAAGAAAGTAATCCTTCCATTTATTGCTTTTGCAATGTTATTCTCCAGCTGTGGAGAAGGTGGTTCCGAAAAACAACTTCGTGAAGAGAATGATTCATTGAAGATGGCTTTGCAACAATCTCAGTCTGAGTTTGATGAGACTATTGCGATGTTGAATGATGTAGAATCAGGTTTTCAAAAAATTCGCGAAGCTGAAAATTTTGTGACTATTCAGGCTTCTCAGGAAGTATCACCAAGCAGACGTGAACGTTTGAACAATGATATCGCAATGATCACTGAGACTTTGAATAAGAATAAAGAACAATTGAATAAGTTGAAAGCTCAGTTAGATAAAACGGGAAATAAGTCAAAGGAAATGCAGAAAATGATCGATCGTTTGACAACCGAAGTTGAGCAAAAAACCCAATTGATTGTAACTTTACAAGAGGAATTGGCTAAGAAAGATATTCGTATCAATGAATTAGACCGTTCTGTTGCTTCTTTGAATACTCAGGTAACTCAAATATCTGAAGAAAATCAACAACAGAAAACTACGATCAAAGAGCAAGATAAAGAGTTGAATACAGGTTGGTACGTTTACGGAACTAAATCTGATTTGAAAAAGCAAAGTATCCTGAGCGGTGGCGGTTTGTTCAAAAAGAAAGAATTACTTCGTGGAGATTTCAACAAAGACGTATTCAACCATGTTGATATCCGTAAGTTGAAGGTTTTGGAAATTCCTGCTAAAAAAGCAAAAATTCTCACTAACCATCCGGAAGGAACATATACATTAGGTAAAGATGCAAGTGGACAAATGGTTCTGACAATCACAGATCCAAATGCATTCTGGAGTCTATCACGTTATTTAGTAATTGAAATAGATTAATATTATTACCATATAGCGAGTTATTCCATCTGCGAATAACTCGCTTTTTTTAGTATGACAGATATGAAATACAGATCTTTATTTATTGATTTAGATGATACGCTTTGGGATACAAATGCCAATATGAGACAAAGTCTTTCGGAGCTTTATGAGCAGCATCAGATGAGTAAGTATTTTGATTCATTTGAGCAGTTTGACCAGTTGTATCATCCCTATAATCAGAGCTTATGGAGTAAATACCATCAAGGCGAAATAAAGAAAGAATATTTAATGGGTGAAAGATTCTGTTACCCTTTTAGTCAGGTAGGTTATGATATTGACCGTACTTATGCAAAACAGTTGAATGACGAGTTTATGCTGAATACTACGACTAAAACAAAATTGGTAGCAGGGGCTAAAGAGTTATTGGATTACTTAGCAGCCAATTACAAAATGTATATTTTGTCTAACGGGTTCGAAGAGGTACAATATAAAAAACTAAGTAATTCGGGGCTGACTGATTATTTTGAGAAAGTTATTCTTTCCGATCATATAGGTTATAACAAACCTCACCCTAAAATCTTTGATTACGCATTGAAATCAACCAATTCCAGGAAGAAAGAATCGATCATGATAGGCGATAACTTTGATACAGATATCACGGGAGCGAAGAACTCAAATATCGATCAGATCTTTTTTAATAATATCGGAGATTATGTGATCAAATTTGATCCTACCTACACCGTTAATTCGCTTCAGGAAATACAGCATATCTTATAAAACAAATGCGCTTTTGCAGACTCTTGCAAAGCGCATTTGTTTTATTTATTTATTTCATCCGACTCCCAGATTTTGGCAATTGTAATGAATTTATAGAAGCTATTTAATATAGCGTAACTTAAACCCGCCTTTCCGTCCCGAAAACCCCCTTTAAGAAGATACATTCTGATAAAGCGATAAAAGCATTTTAGCATCATTTTTCCCTGGCTATAGCTTTCTGATTTTCTCCGCTCCAGCTCGATAGTTGTGTATTTATCCATTTTCAGAATAAAATTAGAAACAGTAGTACCTTGCATACTGTGATCGATCGAGTATTGTTTTTTTGCCGGAGCTTTTTCTTTTTTTCCTTTGATCTGAGGAACAGAATGGATAGTCGGAGGCCAATAGATAGATTCTTTTTTGAATAAACGATAATGGTAATCCGGATAATATCCGTGCATAAACTTACCCATAAAGAAGTTCATTGTGGCAAGTGCCAGACCATCAGCAGCATCTTTCTTTTCTATATAATTGTAAAGATAGTCTTTTAATGTCTCAGATATCATTTCATCCGAATCAACTATTAATATCCACGGATTTGATGCATGAGAAATTGCAAAATTTCTGGCAGGTTCAACATACCCGACAGGTTCATGCATAATTATTTTGCAATCAAATTCTTTAGCAATATCTAAAGTCTGATCACTACTATACATATCACAAAGAATAATTTCGTCGAAAGATTTTACCGATTCCAGACAAGCTTTCAAAGTCTTTTCGGAGTTGTACGTATTAATAATAACAGATATTGACATTCGGATAAATTTCGTTATGGTTTTGTGTCTGTGTAAACTATAGAGATAAAGTTTTTGATCGATCGTAATCAATATTCAAAATTAATAAAAAAATATATGTGTAGATTATTTTATCCCGATAATAATTGAATCACCTTTAAGATCTTAAATCTAATATTTCATATGTCTGATATGTTGAACTTCTATAAGTTCAATTAATTCAGATTCATTTTCTTTAAATTCGATGAAATATACTTTTTTGTTTTTGAGATCAATACAAAAGCGGGTGAAAGACTTTCTGTCTGAATGTTTTAACAGATCGTTCAGATTAATACTTCTAAACTTAAAATCCTCCTTTTCTTTATAGATTATACTCATATGATTCTGGATTTCGTTATCCACCTCAGGAAATGAGATATAATTTGTTTCAGTGTGTATAAAATCTTCCCGGATCTGTTTGCTTTTTGATCTGATCTTAAATAAAATGCTTGGAGCAGACACAGTATTGTTAGCCGGTATTATTGATTTCATGATTCCCTCGTCCGTTTGATTATCAGATATTTTGACAAATATATAAACTATATCTGATGCCGAAGCTTGAGATATAGAAAGACAAAGCAGCCATCCAAGTATCAGACCTCTTTTACATAATCCGGATATCGTTTGAAGTATTCTCATGACCGTTGATTTTAATAAGTAACGTTATATCGATGAAATAAAGCAATAAGCTCATCTTGTTTCTCATAAGGTAAATCCTCAAAGACAGGAGAGCCAACAGTACCTGCATATTGTGCCATTTGATAGAATTGATCAGATTCATTCGGAAACACAATTTTCAATGCTTCCAAATATAACGGATCTTTACTCATTTCTTCATGATCTTTCTCATTTTCTGAATTATTTCCTTTGTACATATGATATACCTCATGAAGTAGGATCAGTTCGATCGTTTTTTCGCTTAGTTGCTTGAATAAATCATAATCGTAAATAAATTTGAATCTGAAGTGATCTCCTTTATAGATTTTGAGTGTTACGATGCGATCTGTATTTGTTGCAGGAATAAAATTAATATTTCGTTCATTGATTGCATTGATGAAATTCTGAGCTAATTCTAATGTATCGATCTTTTCAATGACGTTATTTAATGCTTTGGTGAATATTTCATTTCCCGTTATTGTAAAAGTCATTGGCGTATCACTATTCCTGCTACCTTCCTTCCTATCCTGAAATGAAGGCGCAGTAAATCCTTCTGCAAAGAGAAGGCAAACGATACAGACAATGAATTTAACTCTATTCATATGATAATTTTTCTAGAACTTTTGTACTATTAGTTTAAACGTATCTTCTTTTACATTGTTCTTATATCCTATGTGATTTATTTTATTTGTGGTTCTATAGATTTATACCCTAAAAGCAGGTTAATTCATTAGTTTTCAACTTTAGTGTGAACCTATTTATTTTCCTTCTTGTTTTTTGAGATATAACAATTTAATATAATCAACTATGTTTACAGAAGCCCACATCCATCCGATGGTAGTTCATTTTCCTATAGCTTTGGGTATGACCGGTTATTTGTTCTATTTCTTATATTTCTTTTTTAAGAAAGAAAGCAAGTGCTATGAGTTTTTTAGCTTCTTTACGATGCTATTAGCTACCATAGCTGCTATGGTAGCTGTATTCACAGGTAGTTATTTTACTTTTGATTTGACAGGAGCTGAAGGTGTTTTAAAGAATACACACTCCAATTATGCAAGTGCCACGTTGACTTTCTTTAGTATTGGTGCCGGACTTCAGATACTATTCTGGTTGTGGAAAAGAAATTTGAATTATTATAGATGGCCAGTATTTATTGCTTATACAATAGGTTTTGTAATGGTTATGATTACCGGCTTTTATGGAGGTTCTATTGTTTATGATCATCTGCTTGAGCCTGCATTCAGATAATATAGCTGAGCCAAAGGACAAATAGGAGATTTATTTCATTTTTAATCTATAAATTTGCAGAATAAATAAATTTGTTCGTTTTGATAAAATCATATATAAAAAGATGGAGAAACAAACGAGGTTTCGGTGTTCATTCTCCTTTTGCATTTCATTTAATTACCGAGATTATACGCGATAAGTATCCGTACTATAAATTTGAGACCATCGATGAAGCAGTGCAAGATTACTGTTTGAGAGAAAACCGGCATATAAAGACTAAGCGCTTTTATCTCTTATTCCGTATTCTTAATCACCTGAATTCATCAAAAATTCTTGAAGTAGGGACTTATAACGGATTGTCTACCTTGTCTATGGCTCTTTGCGGGCAGGATAAGACGATTGATGTTTTTCCTTTAAAAGAGAAAGAAGCAACAGTCTTATTCCTGTTAAAAGAGAAATATACTCTGACTAATGTTAATGTATTGAAGACCATTGATTTTGAAAATACTTCAGAGAAATATGATTTTATATATATCCATGCTCCGCTGACAGATATGAGTTTGCTTTGCAGTTATAAACAATTGAAGCCATTGTTGGCTGAGAATGGTGTAATCCTTGTCGATCGTAACTCAAAGAAAAGAAGTTCAAAACATGAATGGAAGCAGATTCTGAAGTACGAAGCGCCTCAGATGGTCATTGATCAGGACAAACGGGCTTTATTGTTTTTTGATAAAAAATTAACTCCCAATAAATATTCAATTTAAACCATGGACAAAAAAAGTAATCTATATACGAAAACAGGAGACAAAGGGACTACTTCTCTTGTTGGTGGTTCCCGTGTTTCAAAAGCATCTGTTCGCTTGCATGCTTACGGTACAATAGATGAATTAAACTCTTACCTCGGACTGCTGATTTGTGAAATTGATCAGGAGGATGAACAAAATCAGATCTTGAGGTTTATTCAACATAAATTATTCTCTGTAGGCGGTTATTTGGCTACTGAGCCCGATTCGCCTTACTATAAACATGGTTGCTCAATCAGTGAAGAGTCTATAATCAAAATGGAGACAGAGATTGATAAGATTGATCAGAAATTACCAAAGCTAAATCGTTTTGTTCTTCCCGGCGGAAGCAAAGCGGCTGCGATTGCATCAATCGCCCGCACGATTTGTCGCCGTGCTGAAAGAATTATTTGCGAGATAGCTGAGACAGAACCTGTAGATACAAATGTACTAATATTCGTAAATAGGTTATCAGATTACTTATTTGCTTTATCCAGAAAGCTTTGTCTGACTGAAAATGAAGAGATTTTTTGGGATAAAGATTGTAACTAAAAAAAATAGATATATTTTTGCGAACATTTTGCGAACGAGAAATTTGAAGATATAAACCATTAAATAAATTATAGCTATGTATTGGACTTTGGAATTAGCATCAAAACTAGAGGATGCACCTTGGCCTGCTACAAAGGATGAGTTGATTGACTACGCAATGCGTTCAGGTGCTCCCCTTGAAGTAATCGAAAATCTACAAGAGATGGAAGATGAAGGAGAAATTTATGAATGTATCGAGGATATCTGGCCAGATTACCCAAGTAAAGAAGATTTCCTTTTCAACGAAGAGGAATATTGATATTCATTGACAAAGAGTGGAAGAACGTCGAAACGAGAATTTTCTTGTTTTGGCGTTTTTTTTATGTCCGGATTCGGATACTTTAAATAATTATGGAAGGGCATTTATTGCGCCTGGTTGTATGATTTGCAATGCTGTTCCAGGATTAAAATATAACAGCTAGTGAAGCTCTGAATTTATCGAGGCGAAATAAATTATAAATGACTGATAACTAATTTATTTCGCACCAGAGTTAATAATTTATCTACTTGTATTAATATGTTAACTGTAGGTCGCACAAAAATGCGGTGTACAGCGCACATTTGTGCGACCTACTTCGCAATTTTGCGCGGTGTACACCGCACTTTTTATTTACACAGGAAAAATAAATAATTTGACTGCAAAAAATAATACTTCTCCTTTAGTTTGAATTAATTGCAGGCATTAAAATTAAGAATAAAGGTATTTTATTTCGCAGTTGAAGACTTTCTGATATATTTTATTTGGATATATATATGTTTTGTTATATTTGTCCAGAATAGTCTAATATCTTAAATTTTAATTACATGGAAGCATCGAAGAAGCATTCTCTGTTGTTTTTCTTCTTAATCTGGTATTTGATAGGTCAAATATTCAAATTTCTTCTCCTGTATGGACAATTATGTAATTTGCCAATATTCTTTCTTATCTGTATTTGGACACTGTTTATAATAGCTTTGATGCTGTTTTATGTATATAAAGTAGATAGTACAGCTTTCTCGTTACTGAATTATAAGCAAGTACAGATGTTGTTTAAAAGTTGTTTATTATGTGTTTGCCTATATATAATATCCGGTCCGATACATTATGTACTTGCTCATTTTCGAGATCCTGCCAATGAGTTATTGTTTAATTTAGGTTTTAATCCCGCTTCATTATTAAGTAAGGACACCAACGTTATCTATTGGATTTTTAAATCTATTATTGTAGCTCCTGTACTTGAAGAGATCTTGTTTGCGGATTTCTGCAGAAGTACTTATATAGATTGAAGAAGACCTCTGTAGCAATTCTTGTTACAGCCCTCTTATTCTCGTTATCGCATTATGAGATAAATAAAATCTTTACTACGTTTCTTGGCGGATTACTATATGGTTTTATATACTATAAATCAGGCTCATTACTCATTGCGATTATATGTCATTCTTTGCATAATCTCCTTTGTGATCTTTTACCTTCCACAAATGGACATATTTCTCCTTATTTGATAGGTATTTATATTCTGGCAGT